>JAQTXJ010000083.1 GCA_028688815.1 bacterium
CTTTTTTATGACTATTATGGCTGTGAAGTTTAAAGCACCGGTATGGTTAATATGGATGGCGGTTAGCATATTTGGACTGGTGGTATTTAAGAGGGTCATAAGTAATGTGAAGTTGCTTAAAGACAGAAAGACGGCAGTAAATCTTATTTTATTTGATACAATAAAAAGAGGTAAATGAAAAAAGTTGACAAGTTATTCATATAAGATTATGTATGTTTATAATTGTATTAATATAATAAATAAACAGGGTAAAAATATAAGATAGAGGAGGAAAAATGGGTGGAATGGTAGCGTATTGGAAAGCTGGTGGAGTTTTTATGTGGCCTTTGCTCGGGTGTATAATAATGGGGGGGGCTTTTATAATAGAGAGAATAATATATTTCATATTGGCAAAAGTAGATGCAAACAATTTTATGATAGAGTTGAAAGCTATTATTAAAAAAGATAACGTAGACAAAGGAATTGCATATTGTAAAACAAATCGTTCTCCTGCGGCACGAGTTGCAGAGACAGCCTTGATTGCATACAAAAGAGTGGGACCAAATAAAATGTTAATAGAGGATGAAATTGTAAGAACCGGGAATACGGAACTTTTGTATCTTGACCGTGGAATGCCAATAATTGCTGCGGTAATTTCAATAGCTCCTGTGCTCGGGTTCCTTGGAACGGTGTCGGGGATGATTCATGCATTCCAGGCAATAGCTATAGCAGGGGAAGTTGAGCCTACGCTTGTTGCGACCGGTATTTCGGAAGCTTTGATAACTACAGCGGTAGGACTATCAATTGCCTTCCCGGTGCAAAGTTTCCACGTGTTTTTTACTATGAAAAGCAATACACACATTAATGATATGAACAACACAAGCGGTGACGTCGTATCGTTTTTAATAGAAGAAAAACCATAGTTTGAATTATGAAAATAAATAAGCCTAAACCGACTAATCCGGCGATACCTACTGCATCTATGGCAGATATATCATTTTTGTTAATTATTTTCTTTATTCTTACAACCGGATTTATTACGGAAAAAGGATTGCAAATTGTTTTACCGGAAAAAGGACAGGAAGTAAAAATCAAGAAAGAAAACATAGAGAACATCTTTATCAATGCGGCCGGGCAGGTTATGATAGGAGATATGGAAGTTCCTTTACCTGATATAAAGGGAAGGGTGGAAAACCTTCTTACCGCGAATGATTCTCTGATATTTTCTTTAACCGTAGATAGGAAATGTCAATACGATAAAGTGATAAAAGTATTTGACCAGTTAAAGCTTGCGAATGCGGAAAGAGTTGCGTTTGCTCCGCCCAAAGAGATAGAGGCGACAAAATAAAAAATAGATTATGAAACTATCAAAACCAATAGCAATAACTTCGGAAATCCCGACTTGTTCAATGGCAGACATTTCGTTTTTATTGATAATATTTTTTATTCTTACGACGGTATTTATAACGGAACGAGGTATTCAGGTGGCGCTTCCTCTTGCGCAGGCGGCCAAAAAGCTACCCAAAAAAAATATTGCGCATATATGGATTTCCAGGGAAGGCGCAATATCCATAGATGATAAGATAGTAAAAATAGAATATGTAAGTTCTATGATGGAAAGGAAAATAGCAACGAATCCGGATATAATCGTATCCGTTCTTGTAGATAAAGACGCAGAGTACGGATTTTTATCAGACGTTTTTGAGCGGCTTAAGGAGGCCAAAGCTTTGCGAATTTCGCTTGCGACATTAAAAGAAAATAGTTGAAAAACCTATTGACAAGAAATAAAGCTTGATACATTAGAGTCTTATAAAGTAGTAGACAAGATATTATGGATGAATTGAAACTAAGAGTTCCGTTCAACACAAAAATATCATTTCTTATAACTATTTTGGCCGTAATTTTATTTTGCTTTTTTGTGCCAAATACTAAACCTAAGGTGCGTAAAATTAGCGCAGATGTTGTTACTCGTGCAGTTGAGTTACCGCAACAAATGCAGCAATTAAAAGAACCGCCACCGCCACCAAAACCTCAGATGCCGGTAGCTGCGGCAACGGATGCGGAAGTAGAAGCAAGCACAATAGACCGAACGAATTTTGATGGGTTTGAAAAAGCGCCTGTGGCGCCTCAGGCGGAAACGGCAATACCCTTTAGTGCCGTAGAAGTAAAACCTGTAGTGAAATACAAAGTAGACCTTGAATATCCGGATCTTGCAAGAAAAGCAGAAATAGAAGGAACTGTAGTTGTAGATTTTATAATTGATACGCTTGGAAATGTTGAAAATATTAAAGTGATAAAATCTGTTCATGAATTGTTAGATGCTGCAGCCGTCAAGACAGTAAGACAATGGAAGTTTACCGTAGCGAGACAAAGAGACAAGGCGGTAAGAGTCGAAATGCAGCAACCCGTTAGATTTTCCCTTAATCAATAAAAAAATAAATAATAATTTTAATTATTTTATCAAAGTGATTTATTTTATGGGAGGTAAGATGGCGAAACGATTTATTATTTTAAGCATATTTTTAGTATTTGCTTCAACGCTTTTTGCTCAAACAACGGGTAAAATAAAAGGTAAAGTTACAGATGCATCTACCGGGGAAGCTATGCCTTTTGCCAATGTGTATATAGAAGGGACCACAATGGGTGCGGCAACCAATATGGATGGAGAGTATGTGATTTTGAATGTACCGGTGGGAACATACGTATTGGTCGCGAGTGTAGTTGGTTATGCGAATGCAAAATACAATGATGTTAAAGTTTCTGTGAGTATGACAACTACGCAAAATTTTAAACTTTCGACCAGCGTAATAAAAGGAGAGGAAGTAGTTGTTACGGCAAAGCGTCCTGTCATTGAAAGGGATATGACTTCTTCCGGTAAACGAATGTCCGGCAAAGAAATTACCCAGACGGCTACAAAAAATTATCAGGAAGTAGTTGCATCGCAAGCAGGCGCATCGGAAACTAAAGGAAGATCCGCGGGGTTACATATAAGAGGTGGCAGAAGCGATGAGGTCGTTTACATTGTTGACGGCATAAACACGACAGATCCTGTAAATGGACAAGCAGGGGCAATTATTGACAACAACGCAATTTCCGAGATGTTGTTAATTTCGGGTGGATTTGATGCCGAGTATGGAAAAGCGATGTCGGGAGTGGTTAATATAGTTACAAGCGAGGGAAGTGTGAGATCTAGCGGAACATTGAAATATACAACGGACGGAATATTCCCGAGGAGCAAAAATCTCCTTTCCGATGTTTTGCTTAGAGATACAATGCCAACAAAAGATGCCTTGGCAATAAATTCTGATATCATATTTAACCAGGGAAATAATTTTGGCTATAATGATGTGAGTCTTACTTATGGCGGGCCTGTATTTAAAATGAGGAAATTAAATTTCTTTACTTCACTTGGGTATAATGGATATAGTCCGTCTTATTTGCCGCATATGGACAATATGCAGCAAAGGGGAACGTTTAAATTGTCGTATAAAATAAACAATAAGATGAAAACAACGTTATCCAGCAACTATGGTTATACCGAGGGGCATGGTTATTCGCATTCTTTTTCGAGAGGGGCGTGGCTAGATGACGTTCCGTTTTATAATAAGGGAAATTCACAAATAAATGTAAAGTTCAACCACAGCATAACTTCAAAAACTTTTTATAATGTAAACATAGGAAGATTTAATACATATACGAACAGTGGTTCTCAAAAAGAAGTAGAAGATAATAGTTTCTTAGGCAAGGTATTTGGAAGACACACTTGTCGTGATTATCGGGAGTTTCGAGAAATAGGAGCCGGGTTACCGTGGGTAAGTTTTGCGTATGACAGTGGTTGGTATAACCCGAAAACAAAAGAATGGCGAATGGTAAACGGGGTAGAATGGTCTGAAGAAAAAGCATGGAGATATTTCTATGAGAATATAGCAAAAATGGGACATACGGATGCAGGAACCGGAAATTGGGTGTGGGATGATGGATTAAAAGCGACGGACATAAGAGATGCTTATGTAACAAGATATTATCAGAACAATAGTTTTGTAGTGGGGAAAGATTCTACGGCGTTAACCGAGGATGATAATATAGTATATAGAATAGATGACAGCACGTTTATATATAGTCATAAGTTTAACTTAAGTAACTATATAGAGGATGTAAAAAAGTATATAAGCGATACTACCGGAACATTTAATGCAGATTCATTTGAGCAGAGCGGAAACCTGTCAATGATGAGGTATAATTCCGGCGAGTGGGGAATGTTTGGTTATTATTTTAGCCCACAGTGGAACTCAAGAAATACGGTGCGGTGGACCGGCAATTTCCAGATGACATCGCAGATGAATAAGTATAACGAAGTAAAATTGGGTGGAGAATTTGAAAGATATGAATTAAAGTATACGAATTTGCAGTTTATAAATACGAATCCTTATATGGATTATTATAATAAGAAGCCGATAACGGCAGCGGGATACATAAGTGATAAGATAGAATATGAAGATATGGTATTAAAGTTAGGATTAAGAGCAGATTATTTTAATCCGGTAGATAGTTTTTATATAAGACTAGATTCGCTTCAGGCAGGGAAAGAAGAGGTGAGAGCAAAGTATGATTTTTCCCCGAGATTTGGGATATCTTACGCGGTAAGCGATAAGGCAGTTATGTATGCTAATTACGGGCATTTTTTCCAGCCATTAAATTTTGCGGATATATACCAGAATTTAGATGCGGATATAACGAATGGTTGGCCGACAATAGGAAATCCAAATTTACCACCTCAGAAAGAAATAATGTATGAAACGGGATTTAAGTATGCAATGACGCCGGATTTTGCGGTGGACATAAGTGGATATTTCAAGGACATAAAGACGTTATTGACGACAAGATCAATGACTACGGTTTTTAAGAAAAAATTAGCGAGTTATACCGTATACGAGTTGTATGATTTTGCGGTAGTAAAGGGGTTTGAGGTAGCTTTTATAAAGAGGTCGAGTGAGTATTTGAGCGGATCAATATCTTACGGATATCAACAGGCAAGAGGGACAGGGTCAAGCAAGGGAGAAGCATTTGAGTTATATCAATATAGTGGAAGCGGAGCGCCACCGAACAGAGAATTCCCATTAGAGTTTGACATTCCGCATACCATAAAAAGTAATTTGAATTTGTATTTACCGGAAGGTTTTGGACCCGGGATAATGAAAGTAAAGATATTAAGTGATTTTAATACGAACTTGCAGTTTGCGTATTCTACGGGAGCGCCATATACTCCGAGCGATCCAAAGGCTGGAACCGGAGAAATAGGGAGCGGAAGAATGCCCGCAAAAATGACAATGGATATGAGAATAGATAAAGGGTTTTCTATAGGCGGAAAGAATTTGAGTATATTTATGATAGTAAATAACTTATTAAATACGAAGAATGTGCTTTATGTATATTCATCAAGCGGAAGAGCCGATATACCTAGTTTCCCGGCGGCATACGATTCAAGCTACTGGGCCGGGTTATATGATAACTACTTAAATGAGGCGGATGGCTATCGGGAGTTATTTGGATATACAAGCGCAAAAGATATGTATGAAAAATATATAGCGTTATGGAAGAGATATTACGACAATCCGTACAATTATAGTTCGCCAAGATTTATACAAGTAGGATTAGAGTTTAAATTCTGATACAAAACGCGGAGAAACACTGAATATGTTGATATTTAATTTATAATATTTAATTTTATGATTTATAGGGGGTAGAATGAGAAAGTATATAGGGTTAATATTAATAATAACAGCGAGTCAGGCACTTGCTTGGCACCAGCCGACAGGCCAGTTAGTGACTGGAAAAACTCACAAGAAAAATACAGGAATCAAAGGCAGCAAAAGCGAAGTGTCTAGTCAACCTGCCGATTTCTGGAAAGTGTATTGGACCGGGGTAGGGAATTTGACTGATTGGACGGTATCCAATACATTGCAAGGGGGCTTATTTGGACGTCCTTATACGGATGCAATAGGAAAATACGATGCGTCGGATGCGCAGCATAACAGGGCGCAATCGTGGTTTAATATAGCGGCAACGCGAGGAAGAACGGGGGAATACCCTGCCGGATCATATCAGTACTATACGTATGAATGTGGATTATGGGTGGGCGCAAAAAGACGATTCCCAGGGGACACTTCATGGACAAGGGTTTTAGCGAGAGGCGCATATAGTTCGGACGTAGGCGCAATGTGTGTTCCTGAGTTAGAGGATGCCGGAGAGGCAGGGAATATTGCGGCAAAAGGATTGGCGTTTAGCGACCAGATATTGCCAAGCGGCGGTGGATATCCTCACGCTGGTAGTTTTGTATTCAAACAATCCGGATTAGATAAGGAGAGTTATCAAGCATTATGGCCATTTGCCGATACGTTGATAAATAAAAGACGAAGCGACCCAACTTTGTATTTGAATCCTGCAAACGGAGATATTGTATCCCAAGAAGATGTTTTTTCAGTAGCAGGAGACTGGATACCTGCGGAAGACGCAACAGTAATATGGGTAGCCGACGCCGGACCTTACGATGGGGCAAAAGGGGCAGTAGGAGTAAGGATAGAACAAAGAACGTATTCGTGGAATTATGCATATAATGAATCATATATATACCTGAATTGGAAAATAAGAAATATGACGGAGGATACATTAAAAGATGTGTATTTGGGATATTTTATGGATAATGATATCGGGCAGAGTTCGAACGATCCCGCATCGGGGTGTAAAGATGAATTAATTGGGTATGATACGAGTTATGTTAGCGAATTTGGGAGAAGAATGGATTTGGGATATACGTATGATATAGATGGAAAAGAGCCGGGATGGACTACACCAGCAGGATATGTTGGATGCGTAATGTGTGAGACGCCGGGGAATAAGGGTATGACAGGATTCCAGTATTGGCAGATAGTAGGGGAACCCGGCAATACAATTGACCAGCCATTACAAGATTCAGTAAAATACGAAGTTCTATCTTGTAATTTTCCGGGAAGACCTGCTTATATGTCGGCAACTGTGCCTGAAGATATGAGACAATTGTCTTGCAGCGGTCCAACGGCGACATTAGCGCCCGGGCAGGAAATAGAAATGACAGTAGCAGTTGTTAGCGCATATACATTGGGTGATTTGAGAACAAGAGCAATGAATGCGATAAGACAGTTTAATATGGGGTATATAGGATTTGCTCCGCCACCGGCACCCGCATTATCAATAATACCCGGAGATGAAAAAGTATATTTATCATGGAGTTCTCTTCCTGAAAGCTATATAGACCCGATGGCTAAAGTGCCGACATTTGAGGGGTATAGGGTGTATAAAAGCGAGACAGGATTGAGTGATGCGTGGACATTGTTAACGAGTTATGATTTAAAGAGTAATAGTGAAGATACCGTATTGGTAGGATATACACAGGGACACTCAAAAGCAAGAATAACATTCGAAGGATATAGTACAGGTGCGGACACAATATATTACAAAGATTGTAGATACAAAATAACATTCCAGAACCAATACCAATTTGGAGTAATGGATATGGATAGTGGAAAGGGATATTATTATAATAATAGAGCGGACACAGCAGGAGCCGGTTATTATTGTGTAACAGATTCAAATAAAACTCCTTATGCTGTTGATCCGGGATATGTGTCGGGTGGGTACATATATATAGATGGATTCTACGTAAAGATAAAGAATGGAACTGCGCCTGAAGAGCCCGGAGCAGATTTGCACCCGGTCTCAGGGGACGAGTTTACAATATGGACATATAAGAGCAAACCGGTAGGAAGTGAAAGTGGGATACAACATTGTTATACGGATGAGGAAGTAAATAACGGGAAGAAATATTATTACTCGGTAAGTTCTTATAATAAGCCGATACCGGAAATGGGATTGGATTCTTTGGAGAGCGCGAAAACAGGAAAAAAATACTGGGCAATACCAATGGAAACGCCCGCGAATTATCAAGGAGCTAAAGTAAGCGTATATCACACCAAAGGATTAGGTGATGCGAGCATAGTCGTCAGCATAGCAAGACCGGATACGGTAACCGGTCATGGTTACAGGATAACATTCTTAAAAGATATGATTGATACGATGAAAGCAAAATACTGGCGGTTGGAAGATACCACAGAGCATACTGTTTTGTTAGATAGTTGCGAGTATTTTCAATTAGACTCGTTGCCATTGTTTGATGGACTTGATATAAAAATATCAAAGACAATTTCAGACTCGACTATTGCCGATGCAGCAAGAATTAATTCGACAAAAAGCGGATGGTCTGATACGACAAACTCCGGAACATATAAACAAAAGAACAAGAGATCAAACTTTGCTTTCACGCCAAAGTTCAACCTGACTCCTTCCATATCCGTTAGAGAACCTTATTATGACTACAAAATTACCGTCTGCAAGGTTGGGGGAACAGATACGGTTCCGTTTAAGATTGTAAATATGAATTATCCCGATAGCGCTGTTTTGTTTTGGTATACGGATAAGATCCCTATGGATACTTTAAGCAATTCAGATATGATTACTATATTTAAAAACCAGGCAGACTACCAGGCCAAAAAATACAGCATTAGTTTAACTGTAGATACTACACAAGTAGGCGATGTAGGGAAGTCCATAAAGCCGGACACAGGGGATGTTTATAAATTAACAGTGCTAAACAGAGTTACGGTAAGAGATACATTTTATATAATGACAACCGCATTTAATGCAGAAAAAGAATGCGAGCTGGATAGCATCAGAGTGATGCCAAACCCATACTTTATGAGGGCAACATGGGATAAGAGTAAATATCAGCATAAAATATGGTTCCAGGGGATACCATCAAAATGCACAATACGAATCTTTACCGTAGCAGGATTGTTGGTAAAAACAATTGAACACGATGAATCGACTTTTAGCGGAATGAGTACGAGAACAGAGGTTAGCGGCCCCGGAGCGCATGCTTGGGATTTCACATCAAAAGCAATAAAAGAAGGAGAAACAGGGCCAATAGTAGCAAGCGGATTATATATTTATCAAGTAACGGCAAAAGATAAGTACGATAACAAAATACAAAAGATAGGAAAATTTGTCATAATAAAGTAATAATCTGTTCCGTCCCTTCTATGAGGACGGGAGATTTATTTTATTGTAAGTGGTAAATAGTAAAGAATATATGGGTAAGTAGAATTATTGTTCTGCTTACTTTAAGGAGATGAATAAATAGGAGGGAAAATGAATTGTAAAATGAAAGTGTTTGTTTGTGCAATAATAGCAACTATGTTAGGAATAAGCGGATGCAGGAAGAATAATGTACCGGATGCGCCCACAATGCCGGCGACAAATGCATACGAGAGTGTAGATACGAGTTGGGTTGATTCAACAACTTGGTTCTATACGTCTACAAGAGACCCGGAAAAAGAGGATGTCTCTTACCAGTTTTATTGGGGAGATGGAGAAACTTCGGAATGGAGTGACTATTTTAAATCCGGAGATATTATAAAAATGGGACATATATATGTTCAGGCAAATACATATGAAGTAAAAGTAAAGTCAAAAGATATTCACAATAAAGAATCTGATTGGTCCCAGGTGTGTACACTAAAAATAGTTACAAAATCAGCGGCACCAGAAAGCGTAACGATTGTGCCACTCGTAAATACTAGTGTAGTTAATATGCCTTTGTCGTTTAGGGTTCGTGCTTTTGATCCGGAAGGCGACAGTATAAAACTTTTGTTGAAAGCAGGACCGGGCGATTCAAGTGCAGTGGGAAGTTATCGGCTGCTAAATGGCATTCAAGATACAATAGAACATGTTTTTCAGAGTATAGGAATTTTTGAAGTTAAAATAAAGGCACAAGATAAACAAGGCAGCGTTTCGGCTTGGTCATTGCCTTGCACGGTAACGATAACACAACCACAAAAGCCGCCTACACCGGATACTCCGTTTCAAG
>JAQTXJ010000084.1 GCA_028688815.1 bacterium
TTGCCATATCTTTTTGTAATGCTTTGCGTCTTTGTGCGAGAATATCTGTTCTTTGTGTTTATTGCTGATTTTCTGATAACCTGCCTGTCCGCCTTTGGAGGAATAATCTGCCCACTGATAACCTGATCTCCTGATATACTTTTTCCCGCATCAAGCTTGCTGGACATTTTGCCTTAGCGGTGACGCGAATCCATCTCTATAGAGAAATTTTGCACAGGAGATATGAAAGTGCTTGACTTTGTAAAAAAGTAATCTAATTTAGAACTAGTAAGATTTAGGATAGCGGGAAAAATTAAATTAGGAGGAAAGAATCAAAGAGACACTTTCAAAAAAATGGTATGCCGATATTACATCAACTAAATGGGGCGAATCTATAGCTTCTATTGGGTTTTTAATCCTCCTTGCATCTCCAGTAATAGGGACATTAATAGGAGTTTTGGGTCACCCTCCGAGCGAAACTTTAGCTCGGTTTAAAGCTCAACAAATAGAATCTGAAAATAGAATTATAAAGCATCCACTCATAGCTAAATACAATTTTATTGAAAATTCGGAAGAACTTCTTGCAGAAGTACCAACAGAGGGTTTATCTACTATACAAAAAGAAAACCTACTTAATAGAAGATTAGAAAACGCCTTGATTAGAAAAGACAATAGACCAATAATGTTTTTGGGTTCTTTAGATTCTATAAATGATATGGTAAAAGGAGAAAACAAATACTATGTTTATTTTCGTTTTAGTAGTTCTTCTCCGAGTATGTATAATTTTGATATGAGACCTATTCTTGAGAGCACTTTTTTTATCATTGAATGTGATTCACAACAAGTAAAAAAAATAAAAATGAGAAAATCATTGATAAAAGATTATTCTCAACCTTCCTTATCAGTAGAATGTGCAATAATTGCTATGATTTCATCAATTCAAAAACTTCCTAAATTCAAAGGAATAGCTTATCCGATTAAAGAAGATAATAAAAAAGGAGAACCTACTATGGTAGAGTCTCCAGATATGTTTATAGTAAAAGGTCGTTGTTTGGAATTGCTATTCGTTGATTATTCTATATCAAAAACAGGGAAGCTTTATTATTAGTATTTTTCAAAGAAGGGATTAAGCATTTAACGTATGAGAAAAAAAAGATGCGAGAGATTTTATGGTAGATAGAATTACTCTAAAGAACATTGCTGCGTATAATGGGCAAGGGGTTGTAATTGACAATTTGAAACAAATTAATTTTTTTTATGGCTCTAATGGCAGTGGGAAAACAACTGTTTCAAATGTAATTGCCAATGAAGATAATTATTCTACATGTAGAATTGAATGGGAAGATAATAGTAAATTAAAAACCGTTGTTTATAATCAAGATTTTATTGAAAATACTTTTAATCAGCCAGATCTTTTAAAAGGAATATTTACTTTAGGGGAAGAATCAAAAGGGATAGAAGAACAAATAAATAAATATAATAACGAGAGGGAGAGTATAAATACAGAAATTTTAGGATTAAATGGAACATTAACTCAAGAGACAGAGAAAGAAACTGCCTTAGAAGATGAATTTAAAGAGAACTGCTGGAAGTTAAAACAAAAACATGATGATATTTTCAAAGAGGTATTTACTGGTCATAGGGATGATAAAAATAGCTTCAAACAAAGACTTTTAAATGAAATTGAAAACAATACAAGTGAATTAAAAACTTATGAAGAATTAAAACAACTATCAGAAAAAGTATTTAAAAAGAATCTTCAAAAAATTACAGAGTTGCCTTTGTTGATATATAATAATTTGGATAAAATGGAAGTTCATAGTATTTGGAAAACCAAAATAATTGGGAAGCAAGATGTTGATATTGCTTTGATGATTCATAAACTACAAAATCACGATTGGGTTAAAGAAGGCAAAAAATACTTTGACCAAAATAATGGTATTTGTCCTTTTTGCCAAGAGAAACCTTCTGAAATATTTAAAAAACAGTTAGAAGATTATTTTGATGAAACGTATATAAACAGTATTCAAATTCTAGAAAAATTACAAAAGGAATATTTAGAAATAACAGAAAAAAATATACTTAGAGATATAGATAATCTTTTAATTATGGATAACGAATATTTAATTAAAAAGAAGAGTGAAATAGAAGATAAAAAAGATATTATAAAAGAAAAAGCAAAAACAAATAAATTGTTAATTGAAACCAAAGCAAAAGAACCAAGCAAGCCAATCGAATTAACTTCTTTAATTGAGGGGTTAAAAGATTTTAACGAGTTAATAGCCCAGATAAATTCAGAAATAAGAGAACATAATGAAATTATGGATAATCAAAAAGAGGAATCAGAAAAACTAAAAAGAGAAGTATGGAAATTTATTGCTCATGAGATTAATGATATTTATGAGAATTATAAAAAGAAAAAAGAAGATATAAAAAAAGCTATTCAAAACTTAACAGACAAAATTAAAGCAGGAAAAGCCAAAGAAACCAATGTTAAACAAGAAATCAGCAATTTAGAAAAAAACATTAAAAGTGTAAAACCAACTATAGATTCAATAAACAAGATTTTAGAAAGTTTTGGATTTACTAACTTCAAATTGGAAGAATCGCCCGATAAAAAAGGTTATTATAAAATTATTAGACCCAATGGAGAAGGAGCAAAAAAAACATTGAGCGAAGGAGAGCGTTCTTTTATTATATTTTTATATTTTTACCACTTAATAAAAGGGAGTAATAGCCAAGATGAAGATATAACTGTTAATAAAACTGTAGTTGTAGATGATCCTGTATCAAGTTTGGATAGTGATGTTTTATTTATTGTAAGTACTTTAATAAAAAATATTTTAAAGGATATAAGAGATAAAAAAAGTAATATTAAGCAGATTTTTATTCTTACTCATAATGTATATTTTCATAAAGAAGTAACTTTCATATCAAGTCAAGACAAGGGTAAAAGAAAAGATACAAGTTACTATATTGTTCGTAAAAACAGTAATGTTTCTTCCGTAACCTATTCAGAAACAAATCCGGTAGAAACTTATTATCAACTGATGTGGGACGAATTTAAAAAAAATAATGATTGTATAAGTATCCAAAATACAATGAGACGAATTATAGAATATTATTTTAAAATACTTGGCGGTATGGATGAAAAAGATTTAATTAATAAATTTGAAGGGCAAGATAAAACTATATGTCAATGTTTAATTTCATGGCTACACGAGGGATCTCATTCAATACCAGATGATATGTTTATTAGCCCTCCAATATCTGAAGATTTAGTTAAGTATAAAGATGTTTTTAAACGAATTTTTCAACACACAGGTCATATAAAACATTACGAAATGATGATGGGGAACAATGTCGAAAAAAATGGAGGCGCATCTTGATTTTTAGTTTCGGGAATTATCCAGAGAGTCTTCAATATGGGCAAAGCGTGATACAAAATCCCCTTGACTCTCTCAAATAATTCCTATATACAATAAAACAATAATATGAACACCAACCAAGAAGCTAACAAATTGGCGAAAACAGGGCGCGATTTACTCAAACAATCCAAATTCGAAGACGCATTAAAAATACTCGAACAAGCAATCGAATTAGACCCAAAGAATATAAAGATATGGGAAAATAAAGCCAGTGCCCTTTGTCGCCTTTATAGATTTAAAGAACTCCTTTCCACTTATGAAAAAATAATTGAACTGAATCCCAAAGATGCATGGACATGGACACACAAAGGCACGACAATTCTTTTACTCGGCAAACCTGCCGAAGCCCTCAAATCTTTTGAACAGGCTTTACAACTGAATCCAAAAAATGTACTGGCATGGAATAATAAAGGACTCTCTTTTCTTATGCTTAACCGACTTGATGAAGCTTTGTTATCATTCGAAAAAGCATTTAAGCTGGATTCAAAGGGTGGCTTAAAAAAAGAAATTGCAGGAACGTGTCACTTTATTTTTGAAGAAAAAAGTGAAGATACTCAGCAAGATTTTCTCAAGCTAATTAGCGAATCAACCTTAAATAAAGAATTGTTATTCCAAATACTAAAATTTCATAAGCCAGGGAAAGAACCTAAAAAAACATCTGATAATGCAAGTGTTGCCCATATTGAAATGTCTATGGAATATAAAGCAAACTACCCGGAAGAAATATTCTCGGCTTTCGCTCAACAAATACAGGAATTCCTAAAAAATAAAAAACTTGAATGTAAACCCGTTTTCAAATTTCAAAATTCGTTACCAACCCCAAATCCATTACCATCCCTTGAGTCCGCCTCAGGCGGATTTCTATCTGACACGAAGTGTCACCCCGCCTCCTTGGCGGTGGCAGCTCAGCTGGAAAATCTAAAATTGAAGTTTCCCACCCCTCCCGACACCAAATGGGACGACGTTACGATTCAATTTATTTCGGACGCCGAAATCAAAATCACCGTGAAGAAAACTCATAAAAACTTCAACTTTGCAGAAATCGGTTTCAAGGATGCAAGAAAAGGAGATGTCCCGGACAGCCAATGGAAAGTCTTGCAATACCTCGCCCGGCAAAAAGGCGAAATCTCCTGGAAGTCCGAAACCGAATCACTAAAAGACTTCCCCAAATTCCCAAAAAGAATCGAAACCATCCGCAAGCGCTTAAAAGCTATTATGGGAATCAACTCCGACCCCTTCTACGATTACAAAAAAGTCAAATCCTACAAATCCAAATTCAAAATCATTCAGTAACTTATATAAAACTATTTAGTCTCTCAACTAAATGATGAACGGTAGTAGAAGGTTTATCTTTTTCGGGATTTAATCTTTGCTTGCACTTTTTGTGCCAATTTAAAAGTCTCTCTGCGTTCTTTATCGCTGTCCCTTGCTCCTTTTCAATATCCGTGTACATTGTTGTGCTGTTTTTCTTATAGGGATGGTGTAACAGTTTATTTAAATCATTAGAGTACTGTGCCCTTCCCCATTGTATTGTGAGATATTTAAAATGTAACACATACCATAATTCAAATGCTTCATTGGAATATGCAATTCTAATTTTATTATCTTCTGCTAACTGAAAAGCTCTATTAAAATTTCCTGCAGGAAAAGAATCTCTATCAAATACACACCAGACTTCGTTATCATTATAAGGTTTTCCCTTTTTATATGCTTCATTTTTTAACCTGATAGCTTCTTCCACCAAACTATCCGTATTATATCCATATCCCTTTATCTTAATGTCAATAAGCTTTTTTTTAATTGGAAAACTTTTAAAATAATTCGGTTCTGTTCTTTTCCCTTCACATACAATCAATAATTTTCTACTTGGGCGAACATTTATTTTTCTTTCAAAAGGATTTTTACTCATGGTTATCTGTTAAAGTTTTATTCCCATCGCTATCCATTAAGGTTTTAATTTCCTTTATATACGGTATAGCTCCATATTTTCCTAAGAAATAATCTTTGCTAAAAGAAGCATCTTTTCTGACCTTTCCTTTTTCTTCTCCTTGCTCTTTCTCTTTCCTGTATTCTACCAGAGAGTATAAATCTGTAGCCCCATAGGGGCTTTTTTCTGTAAACCAGATTTGGTCCCTTCTGAAAAAATCTTTATTAAGATAACTGGTATCGTGAGAAGCAAAAATTAGTTGTGCATTATTAGGATTGTTAATTTTAGAATTAAATAACTTTATTATAAATTGTGTAAGAAGAGGGTGTAATCTTGAATCAAATTCGTCTATAACTAAAACTTTTCCTTTTTCTAAAACATCAATTAGAGGCCCGGACATTGCAAATAGTTTTTTTGTTCCTTCTGATTCCGAAGACAAAAGGTCGAAAATTTCCGAAGAAACAGAAATGTTTTCTTTATTAAATTTCTTGTGTATTGTTTTTACGGATCCTATTGGAATTAGGCTTTTTATTTCTCTTGATGAGGCGATTTCTTCTTGTTCTAAATCAAAATTTTCAATTCCAACATCAGCACATTTTAAAAACTCCATTATCTTACTTCTAAAACTTTCTTTTTCTGCCCTGGCCATAGTGTAGCCTAAATAATAGCTATCCCTCAATCCAGAAATTGATTTATATCTTCCAAACCATCCCAAAATGTTTGTAGAAAGGTTGCCATTAAATTGAGCAACAACAGATAGAAACAACGCATTGTTTCTTGTTTTATCTTTTACCCCTTCTCCTTCCTGAAATTTAGGGCTAATATCAAAATCATTTTTCTTCCTTTCAAAAAGTTTTACCTCTTTGTTTTTCAGAGTATAAAAAAGCCATTCTCTATGAATCTCTGTTCTGTCTGTCTCAAACCCATACCTATAAATTGTTCCTTCCAACAGAAAAGCAAATTCAAAAAAGCTTGGTTGGTTTTCTGTCTCCGTGCTTAACCTAAAAATTTCTACATCTATCGGTTCCGTAATTTGGCTTTCTTTTGAGGACATAATAACAAAATATCTTGCAAAGTTCATGGCTTTCAATAAATTACTTTTTCCACTCGCATTTGCTCCATAAATAACCGCGCTCTTAAGCAATCTTATTTTGTCTTTGTCGTTTGCTTCAAATACATTTTCTTCATGTTCCTTTTTTGAAGAAGAAGCTACCATACTAAAAGTTACAGGTTCCTTAAAAGACAAATAATTCCCTACCTTAAATTCCAACAACATTTTTACCTCGCTTTTTATCGATTACAAATCAACAAAATTGCAGAAAAACCTCAAAAATCATCTTTACGATAAAACAATTCGATATAATGTCAAGGCTTTTTACGAAATTTTCTCAAAAATATGCATTTTCTTTAAAATAATGCATTGGGTTTGTCTCTTTTTAACGAATTTGGGTTCTCTTTTTTGGGGTTCTGTTTTTTTGGTGTTATGTATGGTTTTTTGCCTGCGGTAATCCTTTCCGTTTTGTCCTTGTTTAATCTTTTTGTCTGTTACGCTCTGTTTCAGTTATTACGGTTTTTACAGTTATTACAGTTTTTACTGTTTTCGTGTTTATCCTGTTAATCTGCGTTCATCCGCGTCCAAATATTTTCTTTGTTAACGAAATTTCGTCACCCCCTTAAAAACTTTTTTCAGAAATCTTTCACCCCGTTTCCCTTGTAAATATTCATTTTTTTAAATCCTCTAAATTTTTTTACCCCCTCCTGCCGAATTTTCGCCATTATCCCTTTAAGAGGTAAAAACAAATGAAAATTAAACTCGCTGAAGTTTCGTCGGAAGAATATTTGAACGCAAACATCCGTTTGTTCAAAAAGCTCTCTATGAATAAACTCATTTTTATCCGTGTAAATCCGTGTCCGTTATCCGTGGCTATAATTTTTTTATTTTTGATATTTAATTTTAGTTACAGGAGGTAATAAATGGGAACATATTTCGCCTCCCCCTGGGGCACCATCAGGGGCAAACTTAAAGACACTGTCGGCGGTTCTTGTCACGGCATCGACTGGGTCCGGGAACATGTCTCCCCTGCCCAACGCGGCACCCTCGAACTCTATCTCCAACTCAAACAGGGGCTTATCCCACCGAGCCGTTTCAGCTACAAACAGATGAATCTTCGTCGTCTGGTTTTCCAGCAACTCGGCTATACCGGCAGAACGAATCTCTCCACTCTTATATACCCTATCTGGAAAAAGTTATGCCAAAAACGTCACCTTCCCATTACAGGTATCAATATGTTCGTCAAAAGAAACGCCCCCGAATTATGGGCTTCTATTCCAAATCCTGACAAAGAGTACAACGCTTCCACCAACTGTCCCGATATGTCCAAAATGCTTGTCTCCGAGGGCAACCTTGAACCTATTTCTGATTTTTCGTCCTGCGCTTACAACTCTGCTACAGGCAATGTTACGTTCAACTGGGACACCACTGCAATAAAAAACGGCAAACCCGACGATTACGTCTTCACGTTCATTTTCAACAAACCTATTCTTGACTCCCAATGGAGACCAAACGGTTATCTCTATGGCAACGCCCAACTCCTTCCGCCCGTAAAAAGAACAGATGGCATTGCAGTCTTTTCTATCACACCCGGTTTAAACCCGTTAACCTTAACCGGCTATATTTTCTGCAGAGACAAGACAGGCGAAATCGGCTACTCCCTGTCAAAGGGAAGGCAGGTGGCATAATGATAAACCTCTGTGATTGCTATTTCGTGTCTAATAAGTTTACCCTGAGCTTGTCGAAGGGTGTCCATTCGCGGATACTCTTTCGTGGTTTCAATCTGTATTTGTTTAAGCCGATTAACTATTATACGAATATACTATTAACTATTAGTGAGGAGGTAACAAATGATTCTAACTAACTGGCCTATGAAATTCAGGGGAACCATCAAAGGCATTTCCCCCGAACAAGCAAAACAAATCTTTAAATTCGATTTGCCCCCAACCGCTAAAGGTATTACTTTCATTAACAGGAAAGGAACAACCTATATGGTGGCGTATATCCCCGAACACTACAAAAATACCCCGAGAGGAAATCCCAAAGGAAACGAAAACTTCAGAATAATAAGCAAAATCTCTCACTCCCACCTCCGCGATTTAATCAGACCCATATGGGATAAACCCGCGCAAAAACAAAATTTCTATTCCGGCTCTCATCTCTTCTCAAGTGTAAATCTTAAACGTATTAAAACAGGAATTCATAACCTGCTCATTTCTACCGGTGACCTTGAGCCCCCAAAAATAACTTACTCCAAACTCAAAAAAGACGCTTTCCTCTTCTCTATAGATAATCCGCAAATGGAACTCGGCACCGCTATTCTTAACCCGCAAACAATGTCTCTCGAACACTCTAAACCCCATACCTATAAATCCGACATCATTTCTTTGAACATAGAAACCCCTCAAACTATAGTATTTTTATATTATAAACGAGAAGACAAATATTCTATCTCCGTATCAAGGAGAATGGAGGATTACAATGGGAACATATAGTGAATGCCCCTTTGGAACCATAAAAGGGAGCGTAGGTCCATTAACATTCGCATGCATCAAAGGGCACAAAATAGTATATATGAAAACCGATAAATCCAAACTCGCTCACTTCACAGGCAAGGTTGTAAATATTAATACCATTAACCTTTTTATATCTTCTCTCCACCATCAACTCTTCAAAAAATTCTTGCTTAAATACTGGGATATTAAAAAGCTATCCCAGAGTGGCCACAATTTGTTTGCCGTTTTACTTAAGGAAAATTTCGCCCTGTTATACGATACTCTTCCTGACAAAAATATACAAATAGGAGCCAAAAATTGGGTAAATATGGAAGCTCTGAGACTAACTTACAAACACACTTTAATCGAACCTATACACATAACCGGGATAACATATTCAAACGGTGAGCTACACGTCAAATGGGATACTTCCTGTTTTATCGGTGGTAAACCTGACGATACCGCAAACATTGTTGTTATTCATTCTCAACCCAAAAGTAGCTCCGATATACACAAAAGGTTTTCTCTCAAAGTGTATTATAAAACGGCATTAAGAAAAGATGCCGGCGCAATAATAGAAACGGATGCTTCTCTCGAACCGGACTATTTTACGGCATTCCTGTTCTTTAGCAACGGCAATACTTACTCCCACAGTGTAGGCTTAAATTATGCGCATACTATGCCCCACGCTCTCTGATATCATTTTTCCGAACCGATAACTTTCGCAAGTCTTTTTACCCCTTCTTCTATTTTTTCAAGCGAGGGCATTGAGAAATTTAACCGCATACAATTTTTTACCGAGCTGTCATGATAAAAATCCGCTCCCATTACATAAGCTATTTTATTTTCGATTGCTTTTGGAAACATTTTCTCTGTGTCTATGTGTTCC
>JAQTXJ010000085.1 GCA_028688815.1 bacterium
CAAAACTTATAGATACGTTTGGTGAGAAAATAATAACAAGAGGCAAAATAGACAGGAAAAAATTGGGGAAAATAGTTTTTAATGACAAAAACAAATTACAATTATTAAATTCCATTACTCATCCTTTACTTGTAAAAGAATTGAAAAATCGTATCCTGAAAATACCTGATGAGACTGTTAAAATAATAGATTGCGCTTTGATATATCAATGGGAAATAGAAGAATGGTTTGATAGACTTATTATTGTAACATCAAGTTATGAAAGCAGGCAAAAGAGGACAAAAAGGTTAAAATATAATAAAGAAATTATAGATAACATTATGAAGTCGCAGATAGTTGATTATGGTCAGGATAAATGTGATAAACTCGTAGATATAATCATTGAGAATAACTCGAGTTTAAGTGCTTTGAGAGCTAAGGTAAAAAAAGTATGGGTATCATTATTATTAGCAATAGGGCAGTGACAAATTGAAACAATATCTTTGAAATTTAATTGACAAGTATAAAAAAGGAGTTACTTAAAAATAGAATTTTATAACACATTATAAATTAATAAAGGGGGGAAGGATGTTGAAGTTTTTTTGTGCGGTTTCAGCCGTTTTGTTTGTGGCGGGATGTGCTTCTAACCTGCCTGATGTCCAGGTTAAAACTGTGGACAAAATGCAGGTTTTATTTGTCGAGAAACAGGGAAATTTTTCCGATATAGGAAATGCGATGGGAATGCTTTTCCAGTATGCAGGGGCAAATGGTATCCAATATACAGGAGCGCCTTTTGGAGTTTATTATGATGACCCCAAAAAAGTAGCGCCGGAAAAATGCAGATATGATGTGTGTGTCCCGATAGCTCCGGTAGCAGACAGTATTGCAGGAAAAATTACCGGGGATATAAAGATAAAAGAAATACCAGCGGTAGAAGTGGCTTTTCTTGTGCATAAAGGCGCGTATAACAAAGTTGGTCCTGCATGGGGTGGACTATACAAATGGATATTTAAAAACGGATATAAACCAGACGGTCCGGGAAGAGAATTTTATTTGAATTCTCCCCAGGAAGTTCCCGAAGATTCACTTTTAACAGAAATACAAATACCGGTAAAAAAATAAGACTAAATCGCTATAATTTCTGTTCGAGGGGCACGGCAACGGCGTGCCCCTCTTTTTTGCTTCCCATTTTGTCATTCCCGTGTAAACGGGAATCCCTGCCTACCGGCAGGCAGGCACTGTTTTTGTTGCTTTTTTATGTCCCGTCCTTAGTTCTGTTTATCTGGATAACTTGGAGTTTGCTCCGTAAGGAGCATTACTCCAAGTTATCCAGCTTTGCTGGAAAATCTGCGTTCTAATTATGTAAATGTTATTGAAAAACAAATTGACTTTTTGAACCGTATAATGTATTAAATTAGAATATAAAAGATTGTTTTATAATTGATTAACACTAGGAGGTAAAGATGTGTGAACTTACGGATGCCAATTTTAATGAAGGTATAAAGGATTCAAAACTTGCAGTATTGGTGGATTTTTGGGCGCCTTGGTGTGGCTCGTGCAGGATGATTGCTCCGATAGTAGAAAAAATCGCTAAGGAATACGAAGGGAAAATTAAAATATGTAAAGCTAATGTAGATGATAGTCCTAATGTATCAGAGACTTATGGAATAAGAAGTATACCAACGTTGATTATTTTTAAGGATGGAAAACTTGTGGAACAAATGGTTGGAGCAATGCCCGAAGAAGATTTAAAAAATAAAATAGCTCCATACTTAGTAAACTGTTAATTATCGATAATATTTTTCTGCTGTAGGGGCATCCGCCTGAGGCGGATTGAAACCTGCCCGATTTAGCGTTTAAATTTACTTGTAGGGGCTTGATTTATCAAGCCCAATTTGCTAAGGCTCAAGTAAAGAATATTATATAAAAGATAACGGAAAAATTAAAAAATATGAATATAAGTTTTTTTGAAGAGTTTCCTACGGAGGAGAACCTTGGAAAAATCAAACTTATTCCTAAGTCTTTTAATACTAAAATCTATATAGTATCCCATAGTTTAAGCGAGTTTCGTGGTTTTGAGGAAAAATTAAAAATTCCACTTGTTTACTGGCCTGTTCTGGAAAATAAAGAAGGTTACTGGATTTCTCCATTTACAAAAAGAAGAGCATTACAAAGAGTTTTAAATGAAGTCAGAAACGAAAAGATTGAACTTATGTTGGATTTAGAAAACCCTACACACGCAAAACATCTGTATTTTACGGAATCATTAAACTTTTTTAGAAATAAAAGATTTATAAAAGAGTTTGTAGATACGAATGATCATAAGCTTGTGCTTATTGAGTTGCCTGGGATAGAAAAACGTTTGAAATTTTGGGGACTTACTTATGAAAGCGAAACTGCAGCCGTTGCCAAAATGGTATATACGAGTCTAATAGGAAAACTGGACCGAAAAGGAATGGTTGAAAAACTGCGACATTTCTGTGAAGTTGGAGTAAAAAAATACGGGAACAGATTTAAAATGGGATTAGGCTGTACGGCTATCGGGGTTGGTGGTTCAGAACCAATTCTTACACCTGACGAACTTGAAGAAGATTTGAAAATAGTTAAGGAATTCGGAGTAAACGAAGTAATAATTTTTAGGTTAGGTGGATTGAACGAAGAATATGTAAAAAGATGCAGGAAGGTAATTGAAAGTTAAATTTCAGTTATTTGTTCGTAAGCGTAAGTGGTATTTAGAAGCATCTGTTCACTGAATGGTTTCCCGATTAATTGGACTCCTACAGGTAAATCATTATGTTCTCCGCACTTGAAAGATATTGCCGGTAACCCAGCAAGGTTTACGCTAACCGTAAAAATATCACTCAAATACATTTGTAAAGGATCGGTTATTCGTTCCCCGATTTTGAATGGTAATGTGGGTGTTGCGGGAGTTAGGATAATGTCAACTTTCTTAAAAGCGTTTTCGAAATCTAATGCTATAAGGTTTCTTACTTTACAGGCTTTATTATAATATTCATCATAATATCCTGATTGTAGTCCGAAAGTTCCCAGCATTATTCGTCTTTTGACTTCTTTCCCAAAACCCTGTTCTTTTGTAAATTCATACATTGTTTTTAAGTTTTCTGATTCCGGGATTCTATAACCATATTTAACACCGTCATATCTTGCAAGATTTGAAGAAGCTTCTGCCGTTGCGATTAGATAATAAATAGCAATGGCATATTCAGTATTGGGTAACGAAATGTCGTATAATACTGCTCCCGACTTTTCCATAAGTTTGGCTGTGGAAAGAATTTTTTCTTTAATTTCAGGGGCTATCCCCTCAACAAAATATTCTTTTGGAATGCCGATTTTTATGTTTTTAATTTCAGGATTTAGACTTTTGAAATATTGTCCTGTTTGGGCGGAATTACGACTGGTTGAATCTTTTGGGTCTTCTCCTGCAATAGCATCGAGAAGAATAGCAGAATCTTTTGCGCATTTTGTAATTGGACCTATCTGGTCTAAAGAAGAAGCAAAAGCTACAAGTCCGTATCTTGATACGAGCCCGTATGTCGGTTTTAATCCAACGACTCCACAAAATGCGGCGGGTTGCCTGATTGAACCGCCGGTATCCGAACCAAGAGCGCAAATTGATTCGTTTGCTTTTACGCTGGAAGCAGAACCGCCTGAAGACCCTCCGGGAACAAGGTTTGGATTATAAGGGTTAAGAGTCGGATTAAAAGCGGAGTTTTCGGTAGAGGAGCCCATTGCGAATTCATCAAGGTTTGTTTTGCCTATAAATATGGCATTAAGTGATTCCAATTTATCTATTACCGTTGCGTTATAGGGAGGAATAAAATTTTTAAGTATTTTTGAACCGCAGGTTGTGGGAAAGTTACGAATACATATATTATCCTTTATTGCGATAGGAAGTCCCGTTAAAAGATGACTGAAATCAGAATTTTTATCAATCAAAGAAGCTTTGTTTAATGCTGATTCTTCCATAAGAGTAATATATGAATTTAATTTGCTTTTATGGATATTGTTAAATGTCTCGGTAATAAGCTCTGTGCAGGTTACTTCCCGATTTTTGAGTTTTTTGTTAAGCGTGAAAATGTCAGTATTTAGAAGGCTCATCATAGTATTTTTATTTGAGTGTATTATTTTTTATTGACCATTTTATCAATTGTCAGCATATAAGAATTGAGTAGGAATTTAAACTGGGCAATAAACTCGGAATGTTCGTTTTTCAATGAGGATATTTCAGAGAGAATAGCTTGTTTTTCGGAATTGGCCATTTCAAGGATTGAATTAGCTTCTTCTTTGGCTTTATTGAGCATATCCTGTATTTCATTAGATATGTTTTCCTGGTATTGGGCTTTTTGTTTATATTTTTTTAATTCTTCAACGAGGTTATTTTTTTCGATTATAAGTTCTTCAAAAGTTTGTGCTACGGATTCAATACAAGATGTGACTTCTTTCGGGTCAAAACCATGCATTGTTTTTTTGAATTCAATGTTTTTTAATTCTACGGGTGTGATTTTCATAATCCCTCCAATATAAAATTAAAAATCAAAAATCAAATATAGTTCATTCGTAGTTAAGGCAGCATTAGGACTAAAGTGATTGTTTTGCCTTTGCTTCCTTTGCATGAGAATTTTTGTTATCTGCGTTAATCCCAAATTATATCTCTTTTTTCTTTCGGTTTTAACTCTAAACATTCTCTACCCATCCATACTCATAGACTTTATTTGTTCTCTGTACCCATCTGTGTTACTTTGTGTTTTTTATCCTTTTAATCTGCGAAAATCTGCGTCCTAAAACTTTCTGTCCTTTGCGTCTCTGCGGTGAAAATTTTATCTGTGTTATTTCTCCCTCAAACGGGCAAATATACCTTTTTACAGTTAATCTTTGAGTTATTGGGTTTCATAATTAGGAGGTTCTTTAGTTATGATTATGTCATGAGGATGAGATTCTTTTAATCCTGCGGATGTTATTTTTATGAACTCTTTGGTTTTCCATAACGTTTTGATATCTTTTGCTCCGCAGTATCCCAGTCCTGCTTTAATTCCTCCTACAAGCTGGTATATAATTTCGGAAACTTTTCCCCTGTAAGCGACTCTACCTTCAACGCCTTCGGGAACGAATTTTTTTGCTTTTTCCTGGAAATATCTATCACTCGAGCCTTTTTCCATAGCTCCTATTGATCCCATTGCTCTGTATTGTTTATATCTTTTCCCTTCATATACTATTGTTTCCCCCGGGGCTTCATCAGTTCCGGCAAGAACATTTCCCATCATACAGGTTGATGCGCCTGAAGCAAGAGCTTTTACCATATCTCCGGACCATCTTATTCCACCGTCTGCAATAATTGGGACATTAGAAGCAGATGCACAGTCAATGATTGCCGTGATTTGAGGAACGCCGATACCGGCTATTACTCGTGTTGTGCATATAGAACCAGGTCCGATGCCTACTTTTACGGCATTTACACCTATTTCACAAAGTCTTTTGGTGGCTGCCGTTGTGGCAATGTTGCCCACTACAAGTTGAATATCCGGAAATAAATTTCTTATTTTTGTTGCCGTATCAATAACGAATTTGGAATGTCCGTGTGCGGTGTCGACGACTATGGCGTCGCATCCGCATTCTACAAGCGCCCTTGCTCTGTCAATGGTGTTTTGTGCCGTGCCGACAGCTGCGCCTACGCGAAGCCTTCCGGATTTGTCTGTTGTAGAGTATGGGAAAATTTCTTTTTGAGTAATGTCTTTGAGTGTAATAAGTCCTTTTAATATGCCGTTTTTATCTATTACGGGTAATTTTTCAATTTTATATTGATTTAATAAGTTTATGGCTTCTTTTATAGGAGTCCCATATTTTAGAGTTATGAGTTTGTCTTTAGTCATCATTTTGCTCACGGATTTAGAAAGATTTGTTTCAAATCGTATGTCTCTTTTTGTAAGTATTCCGACAAGCCTGCCTTTATTATCAACTACCGGAAACCCGGATATATGATATTTTTCCATTAGTTGCCTGACATCATGGAGTTTATCGTGAGGATTTATTGTTATTGGATCTTCAACGATTTCGCTCTCGTGTCTTTTTACTTTTTCGACTTCTTTGGCTTGTTCATCAATACTGATGTTTTTATGAATAATTCCAATCCCGCCGGCTTTTGCAAGAGCTATTGCCATCTTTGATTCGGTAACTGTGTCCATAGCGGCAGATACAATAGGAATGGATAACTTGATTTTAGATGTAAATTGAGTAGTTAAAGATACGTCGGCAGGCAAAATATCCGACGCATTAGGAACAAGAAGAACATCATCAAAGGTAAGACCTTCTTTCATTGTAGTATATTTATATGAAAATTAAAAAAGTCAAGAAAAAATAGTTGAGATAATGATAGGGGGTGTAAATAGTTTTTACTGTCTTGCAATTATACTGTTTATAACGCTATTAAAATCTAAGTTTATATATTCTAAAAAATAATAGGCATTTACAAACAAATAAGTCATAAAGATGTTTATAAAGGAAAAACAGGGAGATTTTAAAAATGCGGGAGAAAAAAAGTGTTTGACTTTAGAAAAAATAAGGTTATGTAACTTATCAAATCAGGGGAAAAGTAGGAAATATCAACCTTCAAAGTCTCCGATTAAATAGGAAGGATTTTCCTAATCCTTGCAGAATGCTAACAACTTGACAATTTAGCATAGCTGTAATAATATTCAATAAATGCAAAAAATAAATCTTTCTAAGAATAAGAAAAAATTCCAAAACCTTATTAATAATCCAATTAAGCAAATAGATAAAATACAGATTAAGAATAAGCTTGAAAGGAACTTCTGGGACGATTGGTCAGAAAAGTTTTATAACGATAATAGTGATAATCTTGCTTCTTTTTATGAGTCGTATTGTTATGGTATAAACGAACGGTATTTTGTTTCTTTGTTGGACAATATATCCGGTAAAACTGTTCTCGAAGTGGGGTGTGGAATAGGGTTGTTCTCCATTTACTGTGCAGGGAAAAAAGCTTCTGTTACCGGAACGGATATTTCTATGCAAGCCCTTAATATCTCTAAAAAAGGTAGTCGGGTTAAAAATGTAGATAAGCTAACTACTTTTGCACAAATGTCTGCCGAAGAACTGGGTTTTAAATCAAATACTTTTGATGTTATTGTCGGGCATGGAGTATTGCATCATTTTGAACCTCACACTGCCGCAAGGGAGTTCGAGAGAGTTTTGAAACCGGGTGGGGTGGCAATATTCAAAGAACCATTTGGAGAATCTCGTAGTTTTTTGTTCCTACGTGGACTGATGCCAATTGAATGTAGAGAATCCCCGGGCGGGAGTATTATTACAACAAAAGAAATAAAAATATTCAAAGAAATATTCAAGAAAATTAAAATCCGACGCTCAGCGTATTTATTTGAAAGACTTGGTAGAATTCAAAAACTCGATAAATATAGAATGCTTCTCTCGAAATGGGATTATCTTTTATCTTCCGTATTCCCTTATGTTTCTAAAATATCAGGCAAAATAATTATAGTATTGAAAAAATAATACTGGAGTTTTCTTGTTGCTGCTCCCGTAACTTCTAAAGTCTTTTCTTTTCCGCCAAGAGTATAGTTATTACTTCTCCTTCCTGCAAAATAGCTTAATTCTATTTTTTTTACTTTATAATTTTCCTATACTAAACTAGGGACTTCTTCTAGCAAATACAGAAATTTATACTCTTAAAAATTTTCCATACAAAAATTTTAGGAAGTAGAAGAGCGGGTAGAGATACAAAACTGAAATAAATAGAAAGCCGGCGAAAGGAATCGAACCTTCGACCTGCGGTTTACGAAACCGAAAAGAAGAAAAACCGAAAACATAAGTAGGACTTGAATCCCCCCTAAATTCCTCGTTATTTCTATCTAAAATCCAATTATTATATTTGTTATGATTTTTATAATTTTAGAGGTTTTTGGTTTCAACATGGCACAGATATGTCACAGATTTTTTTTACTGAGTTTGAAAAATCTTAATATTTTACAAGAAATCTTAATATTTTGCAAGGATTTTTTCTTGACAAGAGTAAGAATAGGGAATGCAATATTATATTATAATTTACTAAAATAATTATGACTAAAGACTTATGGACAAACACTGAAAATGAAAACATTAATAGAGTTAATAATAATATGTTGTTAATGACCAATAACTTAATAACCTAATTACTTAATAACTCAATGACCAAATGACCTAATTACTTAATAACCAAATTACCTAATTACTTAAGAATAGGGGGAATTATGGGAAAAGTATTATTTTTATTTATAGGATTTATATTACCTTTACAGATTTTCGGACAGGTATGGGTAGCGAGATATAACGGGTCAGTTAGTAGTCCGGGAGCTTATGACGTTGCGTATGCAATGGCAGTGGATGATAGTGGGTATATCTATGTAACAGGAGAAAGTTGTGATACAGCATGGTCTGACTATATGACGATAAAATATAATAGTTCAGGGGATACAATGTGGGTTAGAAAATATAACGGCCCGGATAATAGCGATGACCAAGCACTTGCAATTGCAGTAGATAAAAGTGGAAACGTATATGTGACAGGAAGAAGTTGTGGAGTCGGAACTTACTATGACTACGCAACGGTGAAATACAATAGTGCAGGCGATACAATGTGGGTTAGAAGATATAACTATAGTAGTTCCACTTGGAATGGTGATTATGCCTATGCAATTACAGTGGATAATAGTGGCAATGTGTATGTGACAGGAAGAAGCGATGATTCAGCTACCATTGCTGATTATGCAACTATAAAATATGATAGTTTGGGAAATACCTTATGGGTTAGAAGATATAATGGACCAGCTAACAAGGGCGAGGAAGCATACGCTATTGCGTTGGATAATAACGGGAATGTGTATGTAACAGGAGCAAGTGGGGGGCAACCAGGTTATAATTATGCAACGGTAAAATATAACAGTTTGGGAGATACAGTATGGGTTAGAAGATATAATAAACCGGGATATATAGACAACGAGGGGAATGCAATTGCAGTAGATGACAGCGGGAATGTATATGTAACAGGAGTAAGCTCAAGTTCTTTTTATTCAGATACTCTTTCAGAGTATGCAACAATAAAATATAATAGTTCAGGAGATACAATTTGGGTTAGAATATATAGCGGGACAACAAAAGGTTATAAATGCCAACAGGTGCCTGCATACAATGAAACAATTATAGCAGATAGAGAAAAGAGCAATAAAGGTTTTTTAGCTTATAAAGGAGCAACTGCGCTTGCGATAGATAATAACGGTAATGTGTATGTAACGGGAAAGAGTTATGATGCCGCGACTAATTATGACTATGCAACGATAAAATATAACAGTTCAGGAGATACAATGTGGGTTAGAAGATATAATGGGACAGGTGATAGTATTGATGTAGCGAGAGGAATTGTAGTGGATAACGATGGAAATGTTTATGTAACTGGGAATAGTTGGGGGGTAGGAAGTGTTTATGGAGAAGATTATGCGACGATAAAATACAGCAGTTCAGGGAGTGAAGAATGGGTACAGAGATATAATGGACCTGCAAATATGGTGGATAATGCATATTCAATAGCAGTGGATAACAAAGGGTATGTGTATGTAACGGGAGGTAGTGAGGATTATAATTATGATTATACAACGATAAAATATTC
>JAQTXJ010000086.1 GCA_028688815.1 bacterium
ATAAACAGGTGCAGGATAATTTATCCAAAAGGGTAAAAGGAGAATAATAAAAATGATGCAATGGTTAAGCGGTCTTTCGTCAATCTGGGTAAAAGGTATCGCAACTGCATTTTTTCTATTAATGATAATCTGGGCAATATTACTGCCGAAAGAATACATATTCAAAGGCGCTCCCGATAAAAAACTGTGGAGAGATTTACGGCTGTGGGCAGTTATTGTTTTAGTTGTCCAGATAATTATATACATAAAATTTTAACCGTTTGAAAACGGATAGGTGGGTTGACAATGACAGAAAAAAAGAAACAACAGTTTACTCCATTGCAGATAATGGGAGTATTCTGGACGACGTTCGGATTGGTAGTAATGATTACTGCTTATGCCCCTGTTACAAGGGTTGGTAAAATTACAGACCTGTTATCAGGGGGAATACTTCTCATAATAGGTATAATATCTCTTCTTAAAGGGAAAGTAAAAACCTGTGAGAAATAACGGTGTTTGTAAAACCACTGATTTCTGAAGAAGAAGCCTTACTGCTTTTTGATAAAGGTAGTAAATGGCGCCGCAAACAAAAACCCGAAAAAATAGAATTAATTTATCTCCCTTATTACTCGTTTGAAATCCTTGTTTTAATCAATAATAAAGAAAAAGAAGTGTTTTTATCCGTTGATGGAATACAGGGAGAGTTTCGGTTTCTTGAAACCAAACATCTTGAATTTGCTGAAAAAACAAAAAACCTGTGTTTTAAGTTTACGATTGGCAGGGAAGAAGCCACAAAGAGAATGCGTGACGAATATCAATGGATATTGGTAAAAGGCAATAACGACAGAAAGATTCGCGTTAAGGTTAACAGGATAAAAGATACGAAAGAATTCTTTTATCCCTACTGGATAGGTTATTATAAAAGAATAAATGGGTATGAGTTCAAGACTATGGATGCAATTTCGGGAAAGTTTACGGGAGTAAAAATGCAAAGAACTTTCTTGAAAGCATTTTCTCAAAAAGTTTAAGATTTCTATTGTAAAAAATTCCCATTTTTCGCTTGACAGAATAAGAATAAATATACAAATATATGTATATTAAAAAAATTTATACAAAATCAATAAGACAAAAGGAGGGATTATGAAAAAGGTATTTAGTTTGTTAGCAATAGGATGCTTGCTTATGGCATCTTCAGGTTTTACCTGGCCGGGGCCGGGGACTACAGCTCCTGCATTCACACTCCCGGATACAGCAAGTGTTAATCATTCGCTTTCCGAATTTGCCGGCAAAGTGGTCTTTCTTAATTTCTGGGCTTCTAGTTGACCCTCCTGTGTATCAGAGTTGCCAAGGTTGGCAGCAATACAAAATCAATATGGGACAACAAAATTAAAGGTAATTGCAGTTAATTATAAGGAAGCTTTAAGCACAGTAAAATCGTATGCGAAAGGCAATAGCGCTCTTTTTCTTAGAGATGCGTCGGGCGCTACAACCGTTGCTTATAATATAAACAACGGCATTCCAATTAATTATGTCATTAAGCCGGATGGCAAAGTGCAAAACGGAATGGCAGGATTTAGCGAATCGACAATCAAAAGCTGGATAGATGCATGCGTAATCGGAGTAGAGGAAAATACGAATAAAGCGCAAACTCCAAAGTTAACATTCTCTCCAAATCCATTCAAAGTTGCCACAGTAATTAGTGCCCGGGGAATAGAAACAAATGGAAATTTACAGATTCAGGATTTAAGCGGAAGAGTAGTGAAATCTTTCTCCATAACTCCTAATTCTACTATCAAATGGGATAGAAAAGACAACAACGGAAGAGAAGTTGCAGTAGGAATGTATTTCTGCAAATTAACTGCCGGGGATGTTAGCTTAACGCAAAAGTTAGTAGTGTTGAAATAAAATTTATTTGTCTTGAGCAGAAAACATGTTTAAACAAATTTAAGAAAAAAAAGGAGGTATGATGAAAAAAGTATTTAGTCTAGTAACAGTAGGATGTTTGCTTATGGCATCCTCGGGTTTTGCCTGGCCGGGGCCGGGTACTACTCCCCCAAATTTCAACCTTCCGGACACGCTCGGCACAAATCATTCGCTTACTGAATTTGCCGGTAAAGTAATTTTTCTTACTTTCTTTACTTCCAGCTGAAGTGGCTGCACAGCAGAGCGACCAAGGTTGGCCGCAATACAAAATGAATATGGTTTATCAAAATTAAGGGTAATTGCAGTCGGCATGCAGTTAGCCGCAACAAGCACGCTGAAGCCTTATGCAAGAGGCAATAGTGCTCTTTTTCTTGCAGATCAAGCCGTGACCGCATCCGGAGCTTATAATATAAACGGCACTCTTCCTGTCAATTATGTCATTAAGCCGGATGGCAAAGTATATAACGGAACAACTGGATTTAATGAAACGACAATCAAAAGCTGGATAGATGCATGCGTAATCGGAGTAGAGGAAAATACGAATAAAGCGCAAACTCCAAAGTTAACATTCTCTCCAAATCCATTCAAAGTTGCCACAGTAATTAGTGCCCGGGGAATAGAAACAAATGGAAATTTACAGATTCAGGATTTAAGCGGAAGAGTAGTGAAATCTTTCTCCATAACTCCTAATTCTACTATCAAATGGGATAGAAAAGACAACAACGGAAGAGAAGTTGCAGTAGGAATGTATTTCTGCAAATTAACTGCCGGGGATGTTAGCTTAACGCAAAAGTTAGTAGTGTTGAAATAAAATTTATTTGTCTTGAACAAGAAAAGGGGCGATATAAAATATCGCCCCTTTTTCTTTAAGTTAAGAAGTAGGGAACAGGCATGCCTGGTTCCCTAGCAAGCTATAAAAATCCAACAACAGATAATGACAAAAGAATGAGAAATATCAGAACAAAAAATTAGCGGAATTACTTAACTATATGCAGCCAGTTGTGGAGAAGGAAATATATTCTTCCTATAAGCAAGGAAAGTCTTGCCATTACCGTATATCCGAAAGACGCTCCAAGCGCTATCATAATGAAATACCTTCCTACTAACATCGGCGCTTTGAATTTACCCGTATGTTCTTTGGAGAAATAAAAGAAGAACAGAGAAGTCAAAACTCCTATAATCAAAATTATATTGTCTATACTCGTAAAAACACTACCCTTTACCACTAAAGGCAAGAATGTCGCTTTTACCTGCGGTAAAATAAAACCATGAATACCCGTTGTTATTCCTATTCCTGCTCCAATTCCGATGGTAAACGCAATTGCCCATCTTGATATCCAAGAGATACGCGGAACAAGTCGCAACAACATAATTACTCCAAGGAAAACCGGTATAAATAATGCGAATTTCCCCATAGTATTGCTTGCAACAAATTTTTCTATCAACATCGGTTTGATGGTAAAAAAGTAGCAACTCACAAGCATATACGCTGCGGATGAACCGACATAAATATGCTCGGCAAGTTTGTAAAAAGGATTATCCTTATAAAGGAATGAAAATATGCACAGCGTAAGAAACGCCGCTACCCATATCCCTAAAATTTCCATCATCATAGTTTAATTAAAATTTTATTCCTGCTTTTTGGCTTTTTATAATCAGATAATTAATAAAAGCAGAACAAGAAACAAGCATATATTTTGCATCTTCAAAATCACAATTATTTCCTTCAATCATCGCATGTCTTATGCCACCTTCATCATTTGTATATCCATATAATTTAGAAAATCCTTCTTCTAAAGCAGTATGTAATTCAATTTTATTCTTAATTATTTTCAATGCTTTGCCAAGTGTAGCTTTATCATCCCCTGAAATAATTATCGACATAGATTCAACAGCAGAAATTGATTCTTTGATAGAATTGCGATAATCTGGACTTTTTCTATCTGATAATTTGGTTAAAGCAGATTTTAAGTGTTCCATTACTCCCGATAATTTTGTTTTCCCAGCATTTTCTATCGCATCCTCTATTTCCTTTAACTCATTCTCATTTGTAATCGGAACAATTATATTGTCAACAAATCTATATCCTGATAATTCTCTTTCTAATATATAGTTGCAACTTTCCTTGAAGTCTTTTTTATCCACAGGGCTATCTACTGCTGCAACAAATTCTATAAAATCATAAATTTCATACCATTCCCCTTTAAAAAAATAACCCCTAATATCCTCGTAAGTTTTATGAAATTTATATTCAAGGGTATCTAAAGGGAGCTTGAAGAAGTTAGCCCATAATTTTTTAAAGAAAAATTCAAAGGAAGAAGAAATATAAAGGTTCCTGTCAACCATACTATCAGTTTTGGCATTTTTCCCAAGAAAGTATTGTTGAAAGACATTCCACAAAGAATTTTTTAAATCATTATCCATCGATTTAATTTGTATCTCTGTTCTTATTGGTGTTATCCCTACTCGTTGAGAAAAATTTATTCCCATGTTTTATTTAATATCTCAATAAAAACTTATTCCCATATATCTTTTTTGGTTTTCCATAGATTTCTTACTTGTTCAAAATATTCTATTCTATCTTTTGTTTTTTGAATTTCCCCTGGATAGAACTCAAATAATTCATTGCACAATTTCAACATCCATTCTTTTCTTGAACAGGAAGCTATGATTATATTATTTGCGTTAGCAATTTGTATTTGCCCCCACCCTAATGCGCCAAGCGTCAAACAGTCCCAAGCTAAGAATTCAATTGGTATAAAATGAACTTTTTCAACTTGGATATTAATACCTTTAATAATATATTCTACCATTAATATAACGTAACAATTTGTATCCTCTTGATAGAAACGTGCTAACCTTTCTACAGAAGTGAGATTAGGCATATTAAATTTAGTATCTAAGCTATGAGTCTTTACATCTACTACATAATATAAACCGTTTTGATCTGTAAAAGCCAAATCTGCCATTGCGCGTCTCGCAAAATTAGCAGAATATTCTTTAGCTAATTTTCCAATAATATTTTGAAAATTATCTTCTAATATACGTTGAATTGCATCCCCTATAGCCCTTGTGCTTCCAACAGTATATTTACTTAAAAAATCAGGTTGGGCATTAAGAAAAGTTTTTATTTTGTCTTCCAGGCTTTTATAAACATCCGTATAAAAAATCTGACTTTTCATTTTACACCCCCTATTGTTTCAAAAAGAGATAATTTTTGAAAATTATAATCATTTTTTTTACCTCTTTTCCTAACAGTGTTTTTCTTAATTTCACTTAACGCATTTCTTTCCCAGAAGATGCCGTCAGAATATCCCTGTATAGTCGAATCATTTTCCGCCATTGCCAATCTTTTTTGCGCATAAAGACAATACGTTTCGTCCATTTCTATCATAACAAAATTTCTTTTTAACTTCTTTGCAACTACTCCGGTAGTCCCCACACCTGCAAACGGGTCAAGGATAACGTCGCTTTGCCTAGAACTTGCAAGGATAATTTTAGCAAGTAGTTTTTCCGGCTTTTGCGTCGGGTGCGGTGTATTTTCGGACATTGACCAGAAAGGAATCGTAATGTCGGTCCATATATTTGACGGGTAAGTCCACCTGTACTTGCTTTCTTCGTCTTGCATCCAGTCTTTGGCAATTCCATTTTCGCGATAAGGCGCCAATACTTTTCTTTTTAATTTGACTGCTTCAGGATTAAAATAATAATCATTTGACAGGGTGCAAAACCAAATATCTTCGGAATTATTTTTCCAATTTTGTTTTGCGCCTCTCCCCTTTTCTCTTTCAAAAGTAATCCTGTTTCTTATTATGAAATACTTTTCGCAAACGAGTTGAACTGCTGCGGAAGAACGCCAGTCCCCACAAATATATATTGAAGCTGTCGGTTTAAGAAGCCTTACCATTTTTTTTAGCCAGCCGTCCATCCACTTAGCATAATCATTTATGGACATTTCCTTAAAAGAATTTTTATTAAAAGTTTTTGTAAGATTATACGGCGGGTCAATAAAGAGCAAATCGACAAAAGCCGATGGGAGAAAATCCATTGTTTGAAAAACATCTTGTGATATAGTCCTATTTAATATTTGTTTAACAGCAACTTTCTTATTTATTTTTATTAAGTCTTTTTTATACGTTAGCATTTCGTCCGGAGATAATTCTATTGTTCTGTTGCGAATAGCTTTTCCTTTCAAAGACGAATTATCCCGCATAATCCGAATCTTATCTTCTACAAATCTAGCAGCCTCGGACTGAGTTTTTGTTTTCATAATTTAGTTGCTTTTTCTTCTTCGTATAGACAAAAAGTACCCGACATTTCCTACGATTATAAAAAATATTATTGCAATGTGCGCAACGGACTGGGCAGTCATTCCTGTAATTGCGTCTCCTTTAAGATTAACGAGATCTTCGTATTCCGCAGCTCCTTTCAAGCCACCGATAATGCCTTCAATTTGTTTTGCCTGGAGGTATGGATAACAATCCGGAGCAGTAACAGCAGTACACCCAAGAATAACTTTTTCCCCGAATTGAGCGTTTGCAATTCTAACCCATAAGTCACCGGTAGCACCGGCCTCCAAACCTACCAATATTCCGATATCATTATAATTATGAACGGTTTTCATTAACTGTAATGAGTCTACAGGAGTTCCTGCGTAATCAGACTTAAAGAAAGTTCGTATTTCTCTTCCTATGCCAAGCATTACGGACGAAACTCCGGGTCTGTAACCAAGATTAACGTAGTCAATTCCGTATTTTTTACCATATTTATTTGCGGTAGTAATGAGTGCGTCCTGACCAAGCGGAAAGCCAAGAGGCCAATGACAAATCATAATTACTTTCAGGTTTTTCTGGAACATATGATGCAAAATAGCAATAAGCATAGGTTGCAATTCGGGTTGAGAACCCGCTTCGTAGTCAACAGAAATCATAACTGCCGATCCTACAGGCAATTTATCAATTGCTTCGTATGCGGATTTAACCGGTGGGCTGACTTTTATTGGCAAGATTTTACGTGTAAGAAAAGGAATGATAATACACAGAGCAATAGCTAAATATATATGATGTCTATTTATACTAGTCAGTCTTTCGGAAAAAGATTTTTTCATTTTTATCTTAAATAACTACGTTCTATTCCCAGCACCTGTCGTAAAGAAGTAACGATCATCCCGAGAGCAATACCAATCAGCATGCCGCGTTTTGCAGACATTTGCGGTATATTCATAATCCATTCGGCGATACCGGGAAACTTATCCCACATAAGTTCTCCCATTGGTATTCTTCCAATCATCACAAGTACACCTGCAAGCAACAACAAAGTGGCTTCAATATTTCTTGCCCTGAAAGCCCTGTAAGAAGCAGACGCTATAAAGAAAGCCAGCAATGCAAACATAGTTGCTGACAAAGGGATAAATACACTATTATAATACCACATAAACGGAGTTCCTAATTCAAACAACCCTTTGTATTTAAATCCGGAATAAAAACACACGATTAAAGTAATGATTATTGAGAGAATAAGTGCTATCGAGTATCCGAATCCCGGAGAACGCCTGCGAATATTCCTCGTATGGACGGTTGACAGCGTAATAAGTCCGACAATCATAGTAAATCCTACAATAATGGAATACCATTCAAGGAATATTGTTTGTATTTCGCCAACGGGTTTATGAGGGACAAAGAAGCCTATAATAATAAGGAGTCCCGTTATAAAAGTTATAGCTAAAGGTATTTCTCTTCTCATTAGATTAGATTGGCGTAAACCAGTTAATAAAATTATTTATAAAATTATTTTGCACATTAGATAATCCACTAATAGTAGCCAAAAGAACCCCTACAACGATAATTATTATAATGATTATTTTTGCATAATCTTCGCCTTTTATACTTCCAAGCATAAGTGGTTCCCTTGATAAGTAAGCCGAAGCAGCAAACATTTCTTCCCCGATTAGCGTATAATCGCAAGCCGCGACAAAGAAAGGTAGTTGTGAAGTTGCGGGCGTTCCTGCAATCTGTATTGCGCCTATGGAGTTACCGGTTTCTGCCATTATAAGAGCTTCCGCAAAAAAGTATCCCTGCATAAAAACCGCCCCGGGTCTATCTCTTAACATAATACCATCAACTCCGGCAGCATAACCAAACTGGTCCGCAGTTAAATAAAATATTTTACTTTCATCGTAAGTATCCGGACGACCGACTTCTTCATGTGCCTGTTTCACGACTTCCTGCGCCGCGCTCATAACAACAGGGTCATAAGTAGGAACTATCAAGGAAGTTCCGTGCATAGCTGCCCGTTTAGCGACTCTTTCAAGAATTGACAGTGAAGCAATGGTAGAAATATCCGACATATCACCAAGTCCCGTAATATAAAGGATTGGCCTTCCCATTTCGGTAGCTCTGCCGACGGCTTCGTCAACAGCTTCAAGTCCGGGAATGTTGCGAATGAATAAGGGAACACCTTTTTTAGCCAGCCATATATATAAGAGGGCAAGTCCGCAAATGATCAATCCCAATATCAAAACATTCCAGCGTTTATGGTTGAACCATTGCGCGGAAGACATCACAGAGTCGGAAGGTTCGGTCCCTATAAAACCGCTAAAGACGGAATCCAGAGAAACAGCATATATTTTATACCAATAGGGTTTGCCATCTTTTACTTCTTTATCTTCAAATCTGTTACTTCCTTTTAAGACTGTCCCGACAGAATCATATTTGCCGTCACGACTTTCTGCGCGAAGGATATTATAATAAACAACCGAAGAGTCTGCAGATGAAAGTTTCCATTCTACGGATATGGCTTCTCCCTTATCATTAGGAATATCTGAGACCTTTATTCCGGAATAAGCTGAAATCTGGAGAAAAATAAACAATGCCAACATAATTATATTGTTATCCAGATAAGACTATTTGTCAAATATTTTTCAATTCCGTTTGATTAAATAACTATCTTCTCGTTCTTCCAGAATAATTACTTTGAGTTTAGCGAAAGTGAGATACCGACTCCTGCCAAAGGCTTATCGGGGGCTGTCAAAATTTTAATTGACAAATAATAGACATTGATTACTATGCTAATATAATGAAAGAGCAAGAGGGAATGACAATTATAGTAAAAACAGGCGTTCGTATTTTATCCGGGCTACTTATGATGTATGGTATATATATCATTTTACATGGACATTTAACTCCGGGCGGCGGATTTCCAGGAGGAGTTATAATTGCCGGTAGTTTTGTTTCTTATCTCCTCGCTTACGGCGGGAAACAAGGATACTCCCGCATAAGAAAAACTTTGCTTTCCATATTTGAAGGTTTTGGCGGGATAATGTTTGTAAGTATTGCATTGCTTGGGTTTACCGGTGGCATATTTTTCAGAAACTTTCTTGGCAAAGGCGACCCCTTCGCTTTATTCAGTTCCGGCATTATACCCTTTTGTAACATAGCAATCGGGTTAAAAGTAGCCTGCGGGTTATTTACAATGTTTATCTCCTTCCTGTTACTCTCGGAAGATTAAAAAATTTAATTCCTTAACCCTATTGATTATAGTCCATCTTCGTCAAGTCCTGTAATTTTTTTTAATTATAAATAAATTTTTTCCTTGCAATATTTTTTAATCCGTGTAAAATCAGTTCTGTGGAAC
>JAQTXJ010000011.1 GCA_028688815.1 bacterium
AAACTCCGGGGAGACAGAGATAGAAATAAGAGGTAACCTTTCACCTAGTAGTAAAGAATTTGATTTGAGCACAAAAGATTTATCCCTGAAAGACATTATAAAAGATGTATCAGGAAAAGTAACTTTAACGGCTTCTTTAAAGATAAAAGGCGTAGATACAACATTAAAGGCAGAAACAAAAATAAAAGATTTAAATTATAAAAAGAATTATATTGGAGACATTATATCAGATATAAATTATTCTGGTGCTAATTTGCAATTACAGATAAACAAGTGGACTCTTGGAAAAATGTTTTGTAGCGGAATAGCTGTTGTAAATCTTAATGGGGATCGTTCTTCTTATAACGTAAATTTAAACGGACAAAACATAGATTTGTCCGTTTTTAATAAAAATATACGTTCCGACTTAGTCGGGAAAGTAGAAGTTACCGGAGAAGGCAAAAAAGCTCAAATAGTCCTTAATTCATCAGGTTCAATAATGGGATTTCCATTGGAATCTTTAGTTTGTCTTATGGAAATCAAACAATCCGGAAAACCCAGTGATATGCCTGATGTTGAAATTAAAAACTTTGAAGCGAAGCAAAAAGAAACCGAAGTCAAAATAACGGGAAATATTAATCAGGAAAAATGTAATCTTTTAATCTCCGGCAGAAAAGTAGGGTTGTCTAATTTTAACTCCAGTATCATTGGGGTAACAAATTTCGACTTTATTATAAACGGCAACCCCAGAGATCCTATATTATTGGGGAGTTTCTATGTCAAGGGATTTGAATTTGATAAAATCAAAAGCGAATATATTTCAGGAAATATAAGATTCAATAGTTTATTTAAACCGGAAGGCGAAGCAGAAATTGATATTGTAAATATGAATCTATATAATAATGAACTTAATAATTGTAAAGCAATAGTAAAAGCCGAGGGGGGAAAGACACAATTTAAGGTTTTGGCCGAGGGGAAAGAAGCAGGTTTAAAATTTAATGGCAATGGGGATGGGCTGTCTTTTACCGGAACGGAGTTTCTTTTTTATTCCCCAAAAGTGAAGGTTACAAATGAAGGAAATATGAATTTTAAATTAGCACTTAATAAAGTAGAAATAGAAGATTGGAATATTTTGGTAAATAAATCTTTATTTTATCTAAATGGTATGGTTTCAAAGACTTTATTAAATATTGCATTACAGAGCAGTAAAATAGATTTGCATAATCTGGCAGATTCGCTATCCGGAATATGTGAGTTAAAAAGCAATATAAAAGGTACGCCTACTAATCCGCAAATAGATTTAAATATTTATGTAAGTAATTTTTTATATAAAACCATGATAGCGAATGAGATAGTTTTTAAAGGTATGTATAAAGATAAAATATTTTATATAGAGACAGGCAAGTTAACAAGGGGGTCTCGTTCTATTTCATTAGATGGGGAGTTACCTATGGCGAAGTCTTTTAAAACGAGCGATAAACAAATAAAACTGAATCTAAACGTTGTAAATATTGAAAATGAGTTTTCTTATATGTATAGAGATTTTTGCGAGTTAGAAAATTGTAAGATAAATGGTAAATTGGTAATTTCCGGATCTTATAAAACGCCTACAATATATGGAAATATTGGGATAAATGGGGAAGCTTTTAAGATAAGGACTACCGATACAAAACTAACGCATCCCGATATAAAATTAAAATTTGATGGAGATAAAATAGTTATAAATTCTTTTACGGCAAAGACTAAAGATGGGGATATCAGTCTAACTGGAAATGTAAAAATGTCGGAAGAAGTCAATATGGCTATTCGTATGAATAATTTAGAATTAAAAAACATAGAAGACATAAGCGCGAAGATTTCAGCTTCTCTTGCCCTAACGGGTTCTTTGAAAAAACCAAAGGTATCCGGAATTATAAAAATAAAAGAAGCAGAAATTGGCACAGAATTTGGAACGACGAAGTCAGTTAATCTTCAAAGTCCTATGGATTATGACCTGGAAATAGATTTTCCGGATAAAGTATGGATAAAAAATACAATGTTAGATGCTGAATTATCAGGCAATGTTAGACCTCGTAAAATAGGAAATGAATTTTTTATCGCCGGGAATGCGTCGGTAAAAAACGGATATTTTTACTACATTGATAGACCATTTAAGATTGATACGGGGGAGATTAGGTTTACAAATTCGGAACTTAATCCGATAATCAATATTTCTGCTTCGACTACAGTTAATTATACTTCGGAGAAAAATAATAATATTGGGGCAGATACTACCAAGAATATTGTTCAAGATACTATAACTATAATTGTAAATGTAAGTGGGACTTTGAGAGAGCCTAAAATGATACCTTCTTCTAATCCTCCAATGTCAAATGAGGATATATATAGTTTACTTTCTCTGAATATGAAGGCAAGCGATCTTTTTAAGTTTGAATCTGCTCGTTATCAACAAGTTGTGGGAAATAAGGTTACATCTTATTATCTTTTCAGGAAAACTGGTATTCTAAATGAATTAAGGCAACAGGTGGGAGTAGATGTGTTGAATTTGGAACCGGAATTATTTGGAGAAAAAAAGGCAAGATTTAATGTAGGGAAGTATGTTTTAAAAGATTTATATATAAATTATACAAACGACCTTTTCGCGATTTCAAAACAAGAATTTAAAGTAGAATATACTCCATGGAAATATGGCGCGATTGTCGCTGAAAGAAAAGAAGATGTGAATAGGGTAGGTATGAAATTAATATTGAGATATTAATTCTTTACTCTAAAAGTTTACTTCAATCCAAATGACAAGATTCCTAAGAATTTCTTCTATTTTGTTACTTCTGGCTTGTATTTTTAATCCACCATTTAGAGTGTTTTCTTTTAGAAAGCCATGGGTATTGGTTTTGGTTGATACTTCAAAATCAATGAGCATAAGTAACAGAATTGACAAAATAAAAAAAGCATTGCTGTATATTAAAGTAAAGAAAAAAATATATGGATTTGATAGTAGAGTATACCCTATAAAGAATACTATTGTTGCCGGGACAGGATATTCCATAATTGCGGAGGGAAATGAAACCAATATTGCCAATGCGCTTAATTTAAGCCAGACTCCATATGCATATATTTTATTTTCGGATGGGGGGAACAATAGTGGTATTGATCCTATTGATATAGCAAAGGATAAAAGAATACCTATATATTCTGTTAAAAACGATGATGCAAACCAGAAAGATATTGCTATATCAGAGATTAATTACAACAAAATAGCCTATGTGGGTAATGGCATTTATATAAAACCTATTATTGATAATACAGGTTTTATCAATCAGGAAATTCAGGTTTTACTGAAACAAAACGGGTATTTAGTGCAACAGAAAAAAGTATTATTTTCGCCGGACAACAAAAAAACAGAATTAGAATTTTATGTTAATGAAAAAGAAGCAGGGGAATATTCTTACGAGGTTACTGTTCCTGAGTTAAAAGATGAGGCAAATTATGAAAATAATAGAAGGGAAATTAAAATAAAACTTATTAAACCGGAAATAAAAGTCGGTTGGTTCAGTAGTTTGCCTACATGGAATTTTAAGTTTGTAAAACAAGAGCTTATTGCAGATACTTCTATTGAGTTTGATTGGAACATAAAAATAGAAGAGAATAAATATATTTCTAAAAAAGGAATTATTAGCAAACCCTATATTAACCCTGATTATGATGTAGTTATAATAGAAAATTTTAATTATCCTGACATAGAGGCATTTATAAACACAAAAACAGGAGTAATTATTATTGGGGAAGGGGAACAAAAGATATCTCCAATGTTTATAGAAAATAGAAAAATTATTGAAACTCAAGTTCCTATCCAGATTAATGAGATATCAATATTCGGTGAGAAATTATTGCCTCCCTTAAAAGAGCTTTATGCTGTTAAAGTAATAAAAAGCGGGGCAAGAGTTTTGTGTAATATTTCCGGCTTGTCCGATGATAAACAAGGCGATCCTGTGATTGCAGAGTGGACATATGAACACAGGAAGGTGATACATATTGCGGCAAAAGATATATGGAGATGGAATCTCTCCACGCAATTGGGGAGTATTCCGCACTCTGAAGTAAAATTCTGGGATAAATTAGTTAGATTTGCATCGGGACGTGAGTCGAAATTATATATGAATTTACAACCGACTTATGAAGCAGGCAAGAGAATAATTTTTAATGCGTATTCTTATGATGAAAATGGTTTTCCGTGCGAAAACAGTAAAATTATAATTAAAATACAATCCTTAGAAGCGGGGTCCGGGCTTAATGTTCCACTTTATTCCATAGGGAATGGCAAATATGAAGGGTACTTAGATTTTTTATCCCCCGGGGAGTATAAATATAAAGCAATTCAGAAAGATACTTTTGAAACTGTAAAAGATTCTATTACAGGGCATTTTAGTATGATAAGCAACGGCGAATTACAGACTCTTGCTCCCGATGAAACACTTTTGCGTGCATTGGCAGATGTTTCGGGGGGAAGGTATATAGAAGATATGAAAGAACTTGAGAATATAAAATTAAACGCGATAAATAATAAAATACTTTTCTATCCGGCGTACCAGTGGATAACTTTATTGTTTATAGTTTCATTGTTATCTATAGAGTGGTTTATTCGCAGGAAAAGATAGGATTAAAAATTCAACTGTACTTGAGCATTTAGTTTATGGTCTGTCGGGTAGGTGGGTGTTTTATTTCCCTGGTAGCTAAGGATATAATTAGTGTTCATTTTTCCGATGATTGTTATATTCGCATCCCAATCAAGAGTTATTCCGGATGGATAAATAGCGTTGATAGTTAAAGGAATCTGGTTATTTCCTAACCAGTGTGTTACTTTAAATCTACATCCCAGTGTAGCAGGGACTTCAAAGTTGTTATTATTACCTGCCAATGAATTTCTTATTATTTCATAAGTAAAAGAAGGTTCTACATTATAGCCGTAAAATTTATATTGAGGGGATTCTTCACTTAAACTGACATTTCGCGTTTCGGACTGAATTGATAAGTATAATATGGGTTTATTAAATATGTTTTTGCCGATTCCTGCCGTATTTGCGTCTTCCTTCCATATACGAATATTGTTTCTGTAATTCTGTATGGTTTTGTTGGTATAATTAAATGTTAATTTTTTATATTTTGCTTCTGTTAGCCATATTCCCTGTTCACCACAAGTTGGAGTGTTATATAATTTATTCTCCCTGTAATCTTCTTTCGTGTAGGTTAAGGTAACAATTCCTGCCTGTATCCCGCAATTAGTTTGATTCCTATCGTCAAAGGCATCGGTTGCTCTTTCCCAAAATAGTACTTTATTCCCTTCTCCCCGCTTAATGTTTCCAATTCTCATTATGATATTAGTATTTGGGGAAAAAGTAAATGAATTAGCAAATTGAAAGTTTTTATGAATAGAAGAATTCCCTGATGGGACTAGCTTTTTCTCGTAGTTGCCATGATAATTCTGATAATATGTTCCCGAGAGAGAGTCCTTGCTGAAGCTGCCTTTACCCGGGGCTACTTCATAATATTCTTCCTGGAAAAGTTGTTCTTCCGAGGAGGAAAGATTATACCCCACGTTTATATTTTTTGTAGTAACTCTTAAATTCCCAAGGTCGACTACATATTTATTTCCTGAATAAAATTTTTGTGTATAGATGTAAGCCAAATCTATAGGGTTTTTGGTAATACTTATATTATTTGAAATAGTTTTTGTGTTGAAACTTTTATTCTCCTCTGTTCCGATGTTAAATATGGAGTTTTGAATTCCTATCCCTTTTAATTCATTACTTGTTTTGTAACCAAACGTATCTGTTTGAGACTTTATTATCTTATATTTACAAAACGGTTCAATGCTTTTTATTTTATAAGACAGTAAAAATTCATTTGTATTGTTTGTTTTTCCACCATTATATTTATAGTAGAGAGAAGGAAGTTTATGCGGGGACAGAGTTATCCCTAATTGAGGTTTAATATCCGTAGCCGTTTTGGTTATTTTCCCGTCTATTCCGCATCTGAGGGGTGTAATTGGCGCTACGGACCCAAAAACTTCCCCATATACGCGGTCAAGAGTATCTGTTGTCCCCGGGAAATAGAAGGTTGAGTCAATAGTTCTTGCGCTAACGCCTGCACCCCATAATGATTTCTTAGTTTCGATTTTAGCAAGGAATGCTTTACCTGTTTTTTGATTTGCATTAGATTGTCCTAAGGTATTGGGTGAAAATTGTGTTGCCCCGCCGGCAAGAGTAAAATCGACACCTTTTGCCTGACAGGAGTAGTCAATATCCATAACTAATTTATCTTGTGGTAAAGATGTTTTAATCATTGGGATATAATCGCCGCTATCCTTTCCTACATATTTGTATCCTCCAATGAAAGGGTCAAACTTGTAATCTCCTTTATTAACCATAGTAAATCCAATTTCATAGTCTCCTTTATTGTAGCCCGCATATTCATAGATACTATCTTTTTTGGTATAACTACCTTTGTTTGTTCCTTTAAATGTGGCTCCCGAGACCCATCCATAGAGAGAATCGTAAGAGATATTTTGAAAATTAGTAGGTTGATGGGCATCTATGATGTCTTTTTCTTTAAACAACATTGCCTGTAAAGTGCCTGATTTATTTAGTTTCCCGTTTGCCATATACACGCTATTTTTGTATTCTTCTTCTTTCTCTTGAAAAGAGATTATTATTTTATCTTCGTCTTTTATAGGGACAATATTTGTAAATGTAAGAGAACCGTCGGAGTAATCAATAGTATATTCTTTACCTCTTTTGAGATAGTTTCCGTTTAGTGCTACTTTTTCAGAACCTGCAGTAACCGTATATTGAGAAGAAAGTTCATATGGTCCTTGTTTCCCAAATTTTCCCTGGAATTCTTTTTTAACCCATTTGCCTTTTGAAATTGCGCCTCCCAAAAGTAGTATATTGGATTTATTTTTAGTTCTTGTGTCGGATATCAATTCTCCGGTTATTCCTTCAAGTTCTCTATCCAGCGTTCCGAAATGCGTTTGAGTATTAAAATTAATATCTCCAAATTTTAGTTTAGAATTACCTTTGTTTATCTTTATGTACATTTCATCTAACTGTTTAAGTTCCTGGGTGCTTCCCTCGGGTTGGATTGGCAAATTATCATCGTTTAAAACGCCCTCAATGTTTACTTCACTGCCCATATTACCGTTTAAGCTAAGTTGTGTAGATTGGTCAAATTCCACGTTTTTTCTTGAGTCTATTGATACTCCAAGTGTTTTTGAACCATTTAAGAAAAATTTACTACCTGATTTTTTATCGGAAGTTATTTCTGAAACAGATGTTTGAGTATTATAAGGTAAGTTTTGATTGATAAGCTCACTGTCCAAGAGACCAGTTGTTTTATTTAAGGTGGAATCTTTTAATGATAAGGCATTTATAATTAACGAATCCGATTTTTTAAAACGTCTATGATAATATTCTTTTTCTAACCCGGAAAAGGGATTAATGAAAACTTGAGTTATGATTGTGTCGCAAGTATCTCCGCTTTTTACGAAGTCTGTTGTGGCATTGACTTGCTTGCTATTCTCAAGCTGGAAGCTTGAGTTACATTTTGAACCGGAAAAAGGATTAAGTATTTTAGTAGAAGGGGAAGGGGTGTCAGAACAAATTGTAGAATTTAGGACTAATAAACAAAGAATTCCAACCATACATTGAAAATAAAAAGACTCCTAAGAATTGTCAACTTATAAAATACATAAGGAGTTATTTATTTTAACTTGCGGCGGTGCCAAAGAAAGAGGAACCCAAACAGTGCAGCTAATGCTATACCCATTATAATCCAGAATGCACGGGGGTGTTGCTGAAACGGGATTTTTACATTCATAGAAAAACACGAAACGACTAAAGTGGGAACCATAATGCAGATAGTAATTATGGTAAGAGTTTTCATACTTACGTTAAGATTGTTGCTTATAACGCTGGCACGTGCATCCATAAGACTAGCAAGGATGTTTGAATATATTTCTGCCTGTTTATAACATTGGCTGTTTTCAACATAAATGTCATCCAGATATTCTAATTGTTCCTTAGAAAGGTCTATTTTGGTATAACTGTTTTTGAGTTTTTCAATGAGGACACTGTTTGAGTTTATGGCATTAAGGTAATAAACCAAGCTTTTTTCAAGAGCAAACAAGTTTATAAGGTATTTATTCTCCATAGAAAGGTTGATTTTTTCTTGAAGTTCGTCGGAGAACATATTAATCGCTTTCAAGTGTCCTAAAAAGTGGTAAACAGAACCGTAAATCAATTTAATTATGACTTCGGTCAAGGAAGAAACTTTTGCAAAATGTTTGCCTTCAAAAAGCTCAACATCTTCGGAATTCAAGATTATTAGTTTTTCTTTAAAAAGAAAAATCCCGGTAGTAGTAACTCCAAATAATAGAGTATCTTTTTTGGAAAAGTTTTTAGGCCTTTTAAAAATGACGGTTGTACATTCTTGGTCAATTTCCAATCTTGAGATTTCATCAGGGTCCAAGGCGGAATTTAATGTGTGTTCATCCAATCCATAATTTTCTACAAGATGTTTTCTGTCGTTTTCATCAGGGTCCGTAAATAACAGAATAGTGCTATTTTCATCCGTAGCTTCCATAATTTTATCTTCAAATAGTTTGTATCTTTTTAGCATATTCTTACAATTAACTAGTGTTAAGTTATAATTTATCGATTTATTGTCAAGAAATATTTCTAATCAGTTTAAAAGACAAAATAACTTTACAACGATAAAAGTATATATAAACTATGGGAAATTAATACTAAGTCAGGAACGCTGATAAGAAGCTCTAAAGGCTAAAGTCTAAGAGTTTCTAATCAGGAACACTGGGGAAATTGGATTCCCGCAAAGCGGGATATCCGCCAAAGGCGGAAAGGGCTTCTTATAAGTCCCTGACGGAACAAAGTCCAACTAAGGGGGTAAAATGTATTGCAGAAACTGTAAAAAAGAACTTTCAGATAGAGCAGTAGTATGTATTGGTTGCGGGGTTAAACCTCTGGATGGGGATAAGTTTTGTCAGAATTGCGGTGCAGAAACAACGCAGGCAGCCATGATTTGTACGAAATGCGGGGTAAAACTTTCGAAAAAAGGTGAAAAACAGTGGTTAACAGCGCTTCTTTTTTCTATTTTTCTTGGTGGATTCGGCGTAGACCGTTTTTATCTCGGGTATACGGGATTAGGCATTTTGAAAATATTGACGTTAGGAGGACTTGGAGTATGGTGGCTTATTGATATGATTTTAATGGCTTGCAATGAGATTAAAGATGCAAATGGAAATGAATTGGAGAAGAATTGCTGAGGGTTGTAATAAGGTAAGAAAGTAGAGAGAGTTGCAATTCCGTATTTCCTTGACAGTATTTAAAAAAAATGTAATCATCTCACAGTATGATAAAAAATAATTGTCAGTGGTATAAATTAAGCACGGAAGAAACCGTAAAAGCGCTTAATTCTTCTAATACGGGATTAACTGTTGATGAAGCCCAGAAAAGGTTGCAAGAATACGGATATAATGAATTAGTCAAAAAGAAACAAACTCCTGCTATTGTTTTACTTTTAAAACAATTTGCGAATTTCTTAATCATAATACTTCTCTTTGCGGTTGTCTTATCTGCAGTTTTAGGCGAAACGGTAGATGCCGTCGTTATACTTATCATAGTAGTTTTTGCCGTAACTTTAGGTTTTGTACAGGAGTACAAGGCAGAAAAGTCACTGGAAGCCTTAAAGAAAATGGCGGCGGCTATGGTATCCGTATTAAGAGGGAATAAAGAAATATCAATAGATGCGAAAGAATTAGTGCCGGGGGATGTATTTATTATAAGAACGGGAGACAAGATTCCTGCGGATGCGCGGATAATTTCAGCCGTAAACTTAAAAGTGGATGAGGCTGCCCTAACTGGGGAATCCGTTTCCACGAACAAAATAAGCGAACCATTAAAGGGAGAAACTGCTATTGGGGATAGGAAAAATATGGTGTTTATGGGAACGGCTGCCGTTTATGGGAGAGGAATGGCTATCGTGACGGGTACCGGTATGGAAACCGAATTTGGTCAAATTGCGGATGCATTGCAAAAAGTAGAACGGGAGACGACTCCTTTACAAAAAAATCTTGATAGTGTAGGCAAATGGATTGCAATAGGCGCATTAGCATTATGTTTTGTCCTTGCGGCTATAGGCGTTACCCGTGGGCACACGATACTCGAAATGCTTATATGGGGAGTAAGTTTAGCAGTAGCTGCGGTTCCGGAGTCACTGCCTGCAGTGGTTACTATCTGTCTTGCAATCGGTATGCAAAGGATGTTAAAAAGAAATTCTCTTATAAAAAAATTGACTGCGGTAGAAACGCTCGGGTGCACGACTTTTATTTGCTCTGACAAAACCGGGACGCTTACTCAAGACCAGATGACAGTTCGACAAATTTATATTCCCGGCAAAGAATCTCCTGATTCTAAAGGCGAGGGATTAATTGATGTTTCCGGGACGGGATACGAACCTAAAGGCAGTTTTCATTTTCACAGTACGAAAACAATTGTAGTTCCTGATAAAAATAAAGAATTAAGTTTGTTGCTTCGGGCGGGAAGTTTATGTAATGACTCTTCTTTAGAACTAACGGATGGAAATTATACGATTAAAGGAGACCCGACGGAAGCCGCTCTTGTGGTAATTGCAGAAAAGGCAGGATTATCCCAGAAAGATTTGTCGGCACAATTTCCAAGGATTAGAGAAATTCCTTTTTCCTCCGAAACAAAAAGAATGACAACCGTTCATAAATCACCGGAAGGTAATATTGCTTATGCAAAAGGGGCTTCCGAAATAATATTAAACTCCTGCAAATATATTTTTATTAGTGGTAAAGAAGAAATATTAACTTCCGAACACAGGGAAAAGATACGTGCGGTTGCTCATCAAATGGCAAACGACGCATTAAGAGTTCTGGGAATATCCTATAAGAAATTATCATCAGGCAATACTGAAAAAGATTCTGAGATAGAACACGATATGGTATTCATTGGAATTACGGGAATGATTGACCCCCCACGCGAAGAAGTTAAGGCCGCAATTGCTTTATGTAATAAGGCGCATATAAAATCCGTAATGATAACTGGGGACCATAAATTAACCGCAATGGCGATTGCTAAAGAGTTAGGGTTGTTGAAACACGGGATGGCGTTGAGCGGGGAAGAATTGGATAAAATAAGCGACGAAGAATTTAATAATCTTGTAGAAAAGATAGAAGTTTATGCGAGAGTTTCCCCTGCTCACAAATTAAGAGTTGTAACGGCATTAGAAAACAGAGGGAACGTTGTAGCGATGACTGGTGATGGGGTAAATGATGCTCCAGCGCTAAAGAAAGCAGATATCGGCATAGCAATGGGAAAAACCGGGACAGATGTAACGAGGGAAGTTGCGGATATCATATTGCTGGATGATAATTTCGCTTCTATTGTTGCCGCGGTGGAAGAAGGGAGAGGAATTTTCAGCAATATAAAAAAGTTTCTTGCGTATATGCTTTCCTGTAATATCGGGGAAGTATTATTAATGGCAGTTGTTATACTTTTTGGAACGTTTTTGGGTTTGCCTGCCGGGATTATACCTCTTATCGCTATTCAAATCTTATTTGTAAATCTTGTTACGGATGGATTGCCTGCAATAGCACTGGCTTTGGAGCCGATAGAAAAAGGCACGATGCATAAAAGACCAAGAGGAAAAACCGAATCTATATTTAATAGAGGAGTATTATTTTATATTATAGTCATAGGCATCTGGACAGCAGGCGTGAGTTTATTTACTTTTAAGTGGGCACTGGGCAAAGGATATTCGGTAAACGATGCGCAGGGGTTGTGTTTTATTTCGTTGATGTTAGTGCAGTTTTTTAATGCAATAAATTGCAGGTCATTAGATAGTTCGGTTTTCAAGATAGGTTTTTGGGGTAACAAATGGCTTTTATTGGCAATAGGATTTTCTACAAGTATGATATTGGCAGTAGTATATATTCCGGCGCTGCATACAATATTTAATACATATTATCTTGGATTAAAAGACTGGATATTTGCCGTATCCGTTTCCTCGACGGTATTTGTTATAGTAGAAATCGGGAAACTTGTAAGAGGGTTGTATAAGTTGAGGTTGAAATAAGTTTTCTGCTTTTATTCGTATCTTAATGCTTCTATGGGTTTCAATTTTGAGGCTTTATTTGCGGGGTAGATACCGAAGAAAATACCAATAACAAATGCAAAAGAAAAAGCTAATATTACTGAAGTCGGAGAAATTACAGTAGGCCAGTTAGCAAATTTGCTTGCAAGTCTGGAGACTACACTTCCCAGAAGGATTCCAATTATCCCACCCATTAAACTTAAAATCAAAGCTTCTATAAGGAATTGAGATAATATATCTCTTCTTTTTCCGCCGATTGCTTTGCGGATACCAATTTCTCTTGTTCGTTCGGCAACGGAAACGAGCATAATGTTCATAATACCAATACCCCCTACGAGTAAACTTACAATTGCTATTCCGGCTAATAACATAGTGAAGGTCTTGGAAGTTTCCTGCACCGTAGAAAGGACTTCTTCCTGTGAGAATATCCTAAAATCATCCGGGTCAGATTTTTTAACTTTATGTCTTGCGCGAAGCAGTGTAGTAATTTCAGCCATAGCGGAATTTATAAAAATTTCAGCTCTTGCCTGAACATAAATTCTGGAAAGGCGGTTTGGGTGTTCAAGTCCAAAAAGCCTTTTTTGGGCTGTAGCCAGAGGAACAAAAACTATATCATCCGGGTCGTGAAAACCCTGATTTTGACCTTTAGAAACCATTGTTCCAACAATTTCAAAATTAATTCTATTAATTTTTATATATTGCCCGATAGGATTTTCATCCCCAAATAATCCTGTTCGGACGGTTTTGCCCAATACTGCTACTTTTCGCATAAGTCTATTATCTTTATCCGTGATAAACGAGCCAGTTTCTACCTGAAAATTATTAATTTCTGGGTAATCAGCAGTGGTGCCTTCTATGGTTGTAGAATTGTTTTGATTTTTGTAAACGACGGTTGCTCCCCTGCTAAAAGAAGGACATACTTTGAGAACAGAAAAACAATTACGTTTTATGGCGTCTACATCCTCATTTACCAACGTTACGGAACTTCCTCCACCCTGCCTTATTCCCCCTTGATTAGCCGCACCCGGGGAAATAATTAACAAGTTTGACCCCATAGATTTTATTCTGTCGGTTATCTGAGAGCTTGCTCCCTGTCCTAAAGCTATCATCATTATTACGGAACCCACGCCAATAATTATGCCTAACATCGTAAGAAAAGAGCGCAATTTAGTTGCAAACAAGGAAGACAAAGACATTGCCAGACTTTCTTTTATACGGTTAAGTGAAAACGAAAAAGAAGATTTTATAGAGTCTTTCTTGTTAACGGACAAATTAGTTTTTTGTTCTTTACTGTCTTTAGGGACTTCTTTGTCCTCTAATATTTGTCCATCCTGGATTCTTATAATTCTTCTTGCAGATAAAGCCACTTTTTCATCATGGGTTATTAAAATTATAGTAATTCCTTTTTTATTAAGTTCGGAAATTATCTCCATTATTTCTTTGCCTGTTTTAGAATCAAGGTTCCCGGTAGGTTCATCGGCAAGGAGGACAGAAGGATTATTTACCAGTGCGCGGGCAATGGCTACTCTCTGTTGTTCCCCGCCGGACATTTCATTTGGTTTGTTGTGCATCTTTTCGCTAAGATTGACGGACTGCAGGCATTTTATTGCTCTTTCTTCTCTACCGGAAGATACGGAACCATAGATAAGCGGAAGTTTAACATTTTCAAGCGCATTAAGACGCGGGAGCAAATTAAAATGCTGGAAAATAAATCCTATTCTTTTATTCCTTATTTCTGCAAGCTCATCGTCGGAAAATTTACTTACATCCTGTTCCGACAGTAAATAACTGCCGGTAGTCGGAGTATCAAGGCAGCCAAGCATATTCAATAAAGTTGATTTCCCCGAACCCGATGGTCCCATAATGGCAACAAAATCACCTTCGGCGATTTTCAGGGAAACATTATCAAGGGCATTAAACGGAAGTTCTCCCGTTTCGTAGGTTTTAGTGATATTTTTTAACTCTATCATTTTTTATCTAATGGGGCATCATTCGAGTCATTTGTCGGGCCCTTGAAGAATTGGGTCCTGTTTGAGGAGAAGTTTCTATTTTGAAGATAACGGTGTCTCCTTCTTTCAGACCGGATGTTATCTCAATGTTTGCACCGTCAGACAGTCCGGTTTGTACGTCTCGCTCTACGGATTTGCCATTTTCCAACAAGAAGACATACTTATTGTTTCTTTTGCGTGTGCTGGTAGAGTCGCGTTTAGGACTATTACTGCCTGCCCATTGTCCTTGTTTTCCATGTTTGTCCGCATTGGCAGATTTCTTAGCTCCTTTGAACCCTTTTCTTTCTCTTACAATGCTAAGAGGGAGAGAGAGAACGTTATCTTTTGATTGAATTATGAAGTTAACATTTGCAGTCATACCGGACCTCCAGTATTCGGGAATACTATCCGGAACGACCATTACATCATAAATATTTACATTTGAAACGAGCCTGCTTTCGTGAGAGATTTTGACGACTCTCCCTGTAATCTCCTGGTCAGGGAATGCATCCAGGACGATTTGTGCGGGGTATCCGATACTAATATTACGTATATCGGCTTCATCTACGGATACATTGGCAACTAATTTATCCGATATAACAAATAAAACCGTTGCGGTAGTAACGTTCTGTCCCGGTTCGCAATCCCGTTTTATTATTTCGCCGGAAATAGAAGCGTTTATTGGGACCGATTTATAAAAACCTTTAACCATTTCATAGGATTTCTGCGCGCTTTCTATAGAGGCATTATCGCCTGACTTTTTTGCTTCTGAAAGGTCGGATTCTGCGGATGTAATAATTGCTACTCGTTCTTCGCTTGACAATAAAGCTAAAACTTTGTTTTCATAAACTTTATCCCCTTCCTGTGCTTCTATTTTATCAAGCCTTCCGTTTACGGGCGGTTTAACTTCCACTCTGGTATATGGCTGGATTGTTCCAGTTGACAGGACTTTTACTTCAATGTTACCATAACTCACCTGAACAGTAGGGTCTTTTTGTTGTTGTTTTAAGTTTGTTTTGTGTTTTTTTACCGAAAACAATACAACACTTATTATTAGCAATACTAGAATACCCGGGATAACTATTTTTTTCATAATCCACCTGCCTTATATAAATTAGCAATTGTTATTTGTAAGTCATTCAATGAAGTTATGTAATTATATTCTGCTTTTGTTAATTCCGCTTCTTTTTGCTGAAAGAAGAAATAAGTAGTATTTCCCTGTTCATATTGCAGTCTTGTCAGCTCATACATATCCTGTATAGCGTTTAAGGATTTTTCGCTAAGTTCGAGTCTCTTTTTTGCCAGAGTCCAATTTGAGTATGCCTGGAGAATTTCGCTTTCTATGTTTTGTTCAAGCTCGGTTAATTTTATCGTATGTTTTATGATTTCTAAACTGCTGCTTTTTATTTTTGATTTGGTGGAAAACCCGTCAAAAATCGGGAATGAAAGGCTAACGCCAACGCTTAATGGGTTATCTTTTAAGCCGGAGATATCATCTCCGGAGAAGAAACCGGAACCACCCAAACCATAACTTGAACTTAGATTAAGTTTCGGGAAATATTCGCTTTTTGTTTCTTTAGATTGCAGATAGAGTACCTTATGGTTCAGGTTTTCTATTCTTATATCCGGGCGGAGATCTTTTGCTTGAGATATGAATTCACTGCAGGGAGGTAGTTCCCGTAATTCTGTGGATTCGTTTTTTAAAAGAAGTTCTGTTTGAGAATTTCTTCCCAGGAGGAGATTAAGGTCTACTTTAGATAATTTTAATTCTTCTTCTGCGGATAATTTGTCGTATTCTGCCTGGGATAAGTTTACTTCGGATTCTTCAACGGAGGGATAACTTTCCCTGCCGACATTATATTTTAGTTTTATCAACGAGTAATCTTCTTTTCTTCTGGAAAGAATTTTATCGGACAATTTAATTTTTTCTTCTTTTTCGAGGATGCTAAAAAAAGTTTGTTTTACGGAAAGAATAACTTCTTGTTCTGTCAGGCGATAGTTTTCTTCTGCAATTTCTGCTCTTATTTTTGCAATTTCGATACTGGCGCAAGTATATCCACCATTGTATAATTGATAACTCAAACCGACACTTGCCGAATGCTTGTCCGTTGCCGGGGTTAAGGAATTGTCTTTATAATCTCTACTATAACCCGAAGAGAAGTTGATATCTGGGTATCGCGAGGAATAAGCAGAATTAACATCGTTTTTTGCTATTTCTACGGATTTTTTTGCCTGAATTATCTGGAGATTATTCTTTTTTGCAATTGAGATACAATCGTCTAAAGTTAACTTATTAGAGGCAAGAATTAATAAGGTAAATAAATGTACCATAATGTAGCAAAGAATATACTAAATAATAGATTAGTCAAATCTTTAATTATTATTGTTTTTTACTTTTACTAATTAGACAAGAAAAAAAACAAAAACTTGCGGGGAAAGTTGTTAAATTTTTAGTTGGAGTTTAGTTTCGACGAAGGTGAAACTTTAGTCCAACTTATCCAGTTCAGCTGGATAAGTTTAGTTAGTTGAGTAAGGTAAGTAAGTTGAGTAAGGGGGATTTTTAAACTCAGCTTTGCTGGATAACTTAGAGTAATCCTTCTACGTCGCAAACTCTAAGTAATAGACAAACCCAGAGGATAAGAAAAAAAACATATCACTCTGGGTTGTTGTGTTATTTGACTCTGCTTTTCAATTCTGAGCCAGTTCTGAATCTGACTACTCTTCTTGCAGGAATGTTAAGGGCTTTGCCATTCTGTGGATTTCTCCCCTTTCTGGCTGCTCTCTTTCTTACATCCCAGCTACCAAAGCCGACGAGTGTAACTCTTTCTCCCTTTTTCAATGCATCTGATACGCCTCCCATAAACTCATTAAGCGCTACTTCTGCTGAACTCTGGGAAATTTCGGCCTTTTTTGCCATTCTGGCAACAAGGTCTGATTTATTCATTTGTAAATCACCTCCTTTATCAAGTGTTTTGAGCTTAAACACATCTAAAACCTTTGTCAAGCTTTATTTTTAATTTTGTTTTCTTTTCTTTTCCACAGAATATGCGAGATTAGAGGCACTATTGGAAGAGCAGAACAGAAAAATATACAAAAGAATATTCACCGCAGAGTCGCTGAGAACGCGGAGAACAGAATAAAAAAATGGAAGAAAGTTTCTCTTAAAAAACAACAGAAAACAGAATTGAGAGCCCAGCTGAGCTGGATAAGTTGGAGTAATCCTCCTTATGTCGGAAATTCCAACTAAAAAACAGCAGAGAACGCAGAAGAAAAATAATTTTCCTGTTTTGTTTTTTTTGTTACTATTTCGTTAATCCTGTTTATCTGCGAAAATCTGCGTTCTAAACTCCAACTTATCAGATTATTGCAAGATTACTGTTTTGCGCGTGAGTGTACGTTTATTGTTTTGTAACCTTACAAAATATATTCCAGCTGCAATCTTTTTATTGTAAGCATCGGTTCCGTTCCACTTCACGGTATGATACCCTGCAGTGCATTCACCTTCAAATAATGTCTTTACCAGTCTTCCGCTTACGTTGTAAATTTTTAATTTCACATTTCCGGCTTCCGGAATGCCGAATTTTATAAACGTTGAATTCAGTGCCGGGTTCGGATAATTCTGACTCAGGAACATAACTTTTGGAAGAGTCGTCTCCTCTGCTCCGGTTAGAACTACGGTAAATACTTTTGACGCTATATTATTCGTAGTATCGTTTTCTACGGGGTCGACTTCCGAGATTTTTACCCATACCGTATCCAGACCCACTGCCAGTGGTGTCCACATCACGTTCAAATGTGTAATTTTGTTTGCTTCAACCGAAACAAGAGCGCTTGTAATCAGGTTAGCCGAATCAATATGATGCAGATACACGGATACCAAGCATTCCGCATCTTTTCGGATATTCTTTATATCCGTTCTAATCCAGCACGTATCGTTAATAACCGGAGGTTTATTTGTAGATATGTCGTTTGTAGTTATATATACATCCGGTAAAGTATCCGAGACCACGCTCAAATGTATTGAATCTCCGCCGATTAATCCTTTGCTGTCGTGGCCTGTCAGGTATATAGTATGATTTCCGAGAGAAAGCATTGTTGAAAGATTTTTCCCTGTTCCGAGTTGTCCGCTTACGTTTGATGTCCATTTCAGAGTAGTGTCATCCACAATCCGGTCTTCCGCGTCGTAAGAATTGGCGCTGAATGCGACTTCCTGGTTTATAGCATAAACAACGCTATCAAAGGGTTCGGCGATAGATATAGAAGGTGCTTTATTATCTGTCCCAAAATCCCCGTTTGATTCGTCGCTTGAAGTGTTTATGCCGTCAGTGGCGATAACTTTGAATTTACAGGTCGTTCCGCCCGGGAAAGACTGCATATTTACTAAGTAAGTTGTATCAATTAAATCTATTGCAATGGGCGTCCACACGGAATCCTTAGTATATAACAGCCAGTAATAAAGTTGCCCGCCGTCAATATCATTTCCGCTCCATTTCACTCTTACCGTATCCGAGAAGCTTTCTCCGCCGTTCGGGTAGAGAAGCGTTACGATTGGCGCATTGGCAGATTTTACAACTTGTTTAATTATGTTGGAGTTATGTTTTATAACTATTTTCTGCGTATTTACAGGGAACTCAAGATTAAAGTAATACGGGGAACCCTTGAGTGTTGAAGAAGGGACATCTATAAAATCGGGCTCAAAATTTATACCTGATAATACACTTCCTGAGCCGTTCTGACATTCTATCCTGTAGTTTCCGGGTTGTCCCGTATCTGCTTCTCCATTTGGAATTTTATAAGAGGGTTTAATCAATGCGGAATCATTATCATAAATATTAAAACTGAATGCAATTCTCGGAACGGACGCCTTCTTTTTAGCAGGGAAATTATTTAACAAAATTTTATAAACGGAATCAGATACCCAGTGAGACATAGTGCCGGAGTTACCCATAAAACTGTAATAATTATTTCCAACATAATCTTTAGGGTGAGGGTTGTGGATACATCCTTTTGTTCCCTTTTCTACCCACCATCCTTCGCTTGAAACAGAACCGTCAGGCTGGGTTTTATAAGGCCAACTGCTATTCCCATCCGTATCCCAGAAACTTCTTATTTCATAGTATTCGTCATTTAATACGTAACCTCTTCCGTTAAAAACATGTCCCATTTCGTGAGTCGCTACCCATTGATCACCGGGAAATGTTGTGCTATCAATAAGAACGACTCTTGCGTATCCCGAATGAGATAACCCATGGCTGAATGTTCCTTTCGGCGCAATACCCACTACCCTGTGGTCTACGTCCTCAGAAGCATAGAGTCTTATAATTGTGCTCATAACTGTTCGGGTATTCCAACCGAATGCCCCGCCTGTAACAGTAGAATCTACATTTATAATATTACAATCATATTCTACCATACCCCAGTACATTGGTAAAATTGCTTCTAAAAATGAGTGGCATTGTTGGGCAAAATCAGTAATGTTTACTGTTGAGAGCCCATGCCATCTTTCTGCAGAAATGGGTCTATATGTTATCCATGCGCGGGGCGAAGAGACTACTTTTACCGAATCTATCCCGGTATTATTTGTTTCGTTTCTTTCCTCAACTGCTCCGGGAGCGTAATCTACTTCCGCGTTGACTACCGAATTTCCAGCAGCAGCGAATAAATCTCCAATAGGTATAAAGAAATTGATACTATTGACTCCGGTATTTAATTCAGCATTAGTCCAGACTTTTGCGCCTTTAATAGAGTTTCCCGCAGAAAAATAATCTGTTCCGTTGAAAGTTAATTTAACGTTTACTCCATTCACAGGCTTGCATCTTCCTGCATCCACAAAAACTCTTACCATAGTTGGTTTTCGGGTTACCAAATCAACATCCTGAACAGTCTGGATTGTTTTTACATCTTTTATTTTTAAATCAATATTCGCCAGTTCTACATCATAATATGTATTTAAATAGGGCGTGTAATTTATGTTTCCAATTATCGTATCTCCGAGTGCGAATTTACCTGAAGCGGTTTTTGGGCCTCCGCTTCCCCAGTAGCAATTCATTGCGCTCATATTGACTGCTCCGTCGTTATTTCTGGCACCGGCACTGTCGTTGCCACATATATTACTATATCCGACATTAAACCATCCTCCCGAAGTTCCCATGATTCCGTATTTATTGTTTATGATTTCGCTGTATCTTATCTGTGGCAATCCAGTTCCTGATGAATAAATTCCGTAATTGCAGTCCGCGATAAAAACGCTGCATACCTTGCACGGACTCTTGGCGTTTATGCCTATAGAATCGTCCGTAAATCTGCATCTTGTTATGTTTGCGCTGCCCTTTGCGTTTACGTAACTCGTTACTCCAAATCCTGCTCCCGTAACTTCGACCCATTCCAACGTTCCTTTACAAGAATCTTGAATCGCGACGTTATAATTTGAGCGTGTTCCGGTATTGGAAGAAATTTTTATCATAGTATCTTTTTTCCCTAGCATTACGAGATTTCCGGCTGTAGCGCCAAGAACATGTGACGGGTCTATTTTTATTTCCACGCCGGGTTCGATTGTGAGCGTTGGAGACGATGTATCGCCCCATCCTCCTGTCAAGACAACGCAATCTTGCGCCCAATAAAGAGACCCTTGTATGACAAACGGATTGTCTTTTTTCTTCCATATTGTATTTCTTGAAATTTGTCCGCAAATGATGCCCGGATTTGCAGTAATTATATTGCTTTCGGATATTAAAGAATCGCCCCAATAAATTTTTGTCTGGTAGGTATAAGATGACCCTTTTACTACATTGGTGTCCCTGTATACCATAGGCCCGTCATCCGTAGAATCGATTAAAGTCCCGTTACGATATAGTTTATATCCCCAACCGCCGCCACCGTAGGTTATTTCCGCAATATCCACCTCACTGTTCCCCTGGTATAAGACGTAAATTGTATGAGATTTTGGAACGCCGTTTTTCTTGAATTCCGCACGTGAAATACTGTGTGCAGTTATTTTTTCTTTTACGATTTTTTCACCGGTATTTTTTACCGTTATAAAATCACCGTAGCATAAATTTGTCACAAAAAACAGCACAAACATAATACATCTTTTCATCTTACCTCCTTTTAAAAAACTACTTCAACCAACGGGCATAAAATGGACTATATCCCGTACTATCCGAACGGGCATAGCATGCTATGCCCCTACAAAAAAATTAACTAATTTACAGATGGGCAAACGCATAAGTTTGCCCCTACATACTAAATAAATTGCAAAAAAATTCAAATGTCAAATTTCCTGAAAATTCTTTCAGGGTAATTTATTTCAGCAATATTAATTTTCTAACTTTTGTATCTCCGATGCCTTCAATTTTTATAAAATATATTCCTGTTGGCGCCGGATTTTCATTTGTATCTTTCCCGTACCAATACACGTTATAAGTCCCTGGTTTTACGGTATTATTAAAAAGCGTTTTTATATGTTGTCCCGCAAGATTAAAGACATTAATTTTAACGTTTGCATTTTCAGGGACTGAAAAAGACAGCAATGTTTTCTTATTAAAAGGATTTGGCATTGTCTGTGATATGGATAAGGTAAACTTATTATCTGCTTTTTCTTCTACACCGGGATTGGAAGGAGTAAATTTATACCATCCCGTATGCCACACATCATTTTGAGATGTTGACCATTCTATGTCTTTGGAATCTCCCTGAGTATTCCATACATAAGTGTGATTTAAGCTCGAACCGATAATTTCAATAAACCCGTCATTATCTAAATCTGCAAGTGTAGGTGATGGGGATGCCAGATTAGAATCTGCCGTAAACTTTGGAAAACTTGGAATCAAAACCCCGCTGTCAGTGAAAGCATAGAATTTGCCTTTATCCCTTGTGCCAACTACAATTTCCATACCGGGGTTCGTATAAATATCTCCTATAACCGCCGAAGTAAAGATTTCACTTTTTACTGAAAGGGTTTCAGGCCAACCCGGAAAGAAGTTACCGGTATAGTCAAATACAAACAGAACAGGGTTATAATTGTATAAAGAATCCGTTGATGGCATTACTATTTCAAGCAATGAATCTCCGTTCAGGTCGCCCAGCGCAGGCTGAAAAAATGGTTCCATAAAAGGTACAATAATAGGTTTAGGCCAGCCGGGCATCCTGCTCCCATCGGATTTAAAAATATAAATGCTATCGAAGCTTCTACCGCAGGTCGGAACAACTATTTCAAGAGAGTCATTATTATCAATATCACCGATTGCAGGGATTCCTATTTCCCTGCTTAGCTGCATCGGCCAACCTGCTAACGTTGTTTTATCTTTTTTAATAACACATACTTCTCCAAGGCTGTTGCCAAATATTATTTCTTTTTCGTTGTCACCGTTTATGTCCGCCACTGCGGATTTATAAATACCGGGTGCATAAATCGGCCAACCCGATACAATACTTCCATCTCCCTTAATCCGGTATAAACTGTCGCCCGAACAATACAGGATTTCAGCAATAGAATCATTGTTGAAATCACATAACGTCGGTGAAGTGTAAGCCATCCCGGGAAGAGACCTAGGAAATGAAGTTACTATTGTTCCGTTATGATGCCAGGCGTAGAGTTTGGTTTTTTCGGCTGCTACCATTTCAAGGTCGCCATCCCCGTCAATATCTCCAACTGACGGTGCGCCATAAAGCCAATCGCTTGATGAAGTATTGAATAGTTTGTTCCCCTGGTTATCATAAACAAATAAACCCTCGGCTTTGCTTATTAGTAATTCGTTTCTACCGTCAAGATTTACGTCGCAGACAGTAGGTGAACCAAACCAGCCTCCGTAAACCGGAAATCCCGGCAACCCGGATTCATCAATGTTTATTTCTATTACAGATTCAAAAGTATCGCTTCCGTAAACGTTTAATTTAATAGCATAAACTTCAAGAGGAATCTGCCCGAGTACCCATATTCCAAGTGTATCGTTGCCTTTTTCGCTTATTCCGTTGTTTCTCAGTACAATCCCTGTTGTATCCCATACGTCAGGCCCGCTCTTTTTCTTAAATTTTATCGTATAATTAGTAAAATTAGAAACAAAAGCGTTGCCTTTAAAATATACAGTATCGGAGTTGCTGTATGCCGGTGATTTATTGGCTATATCCAATGCGCAGTTATTTATGCGATAATACTTTTTATCTTCTCCTATTTTTCCACTGGAATCTTTTACAATAAGTTTAATAGTAACTAAACTGTCTTCAGTTATTAACCGCGTGTTTAATAGACACAACGTATCGTTTGTTACGGGTTGATAAAAAGAATCGGAAACAGGAACCCACAATGAAGGAGTTTTTCCCATTCCGTATTCAATTTTGTAATTCAAGAACGTAGCTCCGGCAGCATCTCCCTTTTTAGCCGTTCCTTGCATCAGCACATCTCCAAATATTGTAGCATAGTTATTCGGGGAAGAAATATTTGCGTTTGGCGGAAGATATTCGGTAATAATAGGCGTTTCAGGGTCGCCAAGAAGATTAATCGTGAAATAACACCATCTCATTGTTCCGGTAGCTCCCATAGCGGTTACCAGGTCTTCTTTTGCGTCATTAAGTGCATCGCCTAAATTCTTTATATTTTCCGTAAATATCGCATCCAGGAACTGATGGTCAAAGTGTTCCCCGGGACCTTCCCAGAGCCCGGAAGAATACCATCCAAAGCGAGTATTACCGATGTATGCAAATGCTCCTGTTGGCGAAAATATAAATGATTCGGAAATTGCTTCAGAGGGACCGCTCATCGCTTCATCAAAACCTGCGGTATAACATCCCTGGGAATATATCAGCGGGTAATCGGCGTTCCCTATATTTCCGCCAAATAAATTCATTACTTCCGAACTATTTGCGTGTCCAAGATGATTCAAAATGTGTGTCCCTTTGAGGAGTTCAGCTTCAACAGCTTCGGAAGAAAACGTCTCATCCCTGTCATACAACCTTGTTATACTAAATTTTGGAAGAAGTAAATAAGCAAGACTATCTTTTTTATCTCCGCCTTGAGTATAAGGATCAAGGTATTCACCGACAAACAAGGCTCTGTTAAAGTAATTTGGGTTTGTTCTGTTCTCATAATAAATTAGTTTTTTTATATAATTGCCTGCTTCTTCAGGCGTTTCTACGGTTATTCTTCCGACCGCTATTTCGAAAAGAAAATCGGCTTCTTCTCCGGAAGTTCCGGTTCCGCCGCCTGCCGTATCGCCTTCCCCGTAAACGCCGTCACCGTCGGTATCCCAATTGCCATCAAGTCCTGCGTAATAAATGTCGCTTGCCATAGTAGAATCAATCGGGCTTCCTACGCCGTCAGTTCCCCATGCTAACAAACCTCTTACAGGGATAATTTCGTCGTCCCCGCCGAGAGCAACCCATTTAAGAGGATGGGCAGTTCCACTCCATGTGGTGTAGCAGGCTTTTATAAAATTCCTAATTTTTTCCTGATTGTCAACGCCTGTATAATTAGCATATATTGAATCCGTAGTAAACAGCCCGGCTTGTATTCCACGGGAGTTTTTCCAGTTTACGAGTACCTGAAACGAGTCTTTCAGGGGTGTGCCGGTTATAAGGATATAATCAAACGGACCTGATTTAGATGCAAGAGTGCCAGGTGTGGGTATTGGTTTAGTAAGACTATTATAGGAGAATAATGCTTCGCTATTTTCTATATTTTGTAGTATCTTATCAGAAGTTTTTCCACCCGTAATTCTCATTGCCGATTGTTCTGTTTTTGTTTTTGTGTCCGGTGTTGTAGTTATTTCCAAGGTTACTTTTTTATAATAGAGTATTTTACCCGTTTTGGGGATGTAGCAGACAGGAAAAATCTGCCCTGTCAGTATGTCAAATCCGTTAAGTCTATGTGTTAAATAATTGGAGATTGATTCTCCGGGGTAGGGAGAGGATTGTTTATATATTTTGCTGTCTTTAACTGTTTTTATTTTATCTTCTTTTACAGAAGTAGGTATTATAGGAGGTCCGGGCTGAATATCATAATAGCCTTTCAAGGTTTCGGTTTCACAGGGGATTAACTTAACGTTTAGGACTTTTTCTCCTGCAGGAATGAGTATTTTTATGTCTTTTGAAGGCAGAACCGGTTTGCCGGGTTGTATAATGGGACTAAGTCCTGCGATGGAAATAAGGTCGTATTGCCCGTGTTTTACCGAAGGTTTTTGGAATTCGTAATTGATTTTTATAGTTTCCGCAGAAAGGGTTTGGGCAAGTAGCAGAAAATAAATTATTAATTTCATAGTACCTCCTTTAATTTTATATCTTTTGAATTCTAAAATAGCGGAAAGGGTTTGTAAAGTTATTTTAAAGGGAAAGCAGAGAAGAGTTTGCCACAAAAACACTAAAGCACGAAATTGCACTAAACAGAAAAATAGAGAAATTAGCTACGGATAAAGGACCCCTGCGGAGCGGGATAACAAACTCTAAGGATTGCATCCAAGAGTTTGTAAACGGATTTTCACGGATACAGAAAATAGAAAACGGAAAGATTTTAAACTTGCCAAACTCAAAAAAAGAATTGACAAATACGATAAAAATCCAATATTAGAACAATATAATATAAAATTAAGACAATATAAATAAAACAATAATAAAAATTAAAACATTATGAAAGACAATATGAAAGACGATATGAAGTTTGAAACTAAAGCGATACACGTTGGGCAGTCTCCTGATTCTGCAACCGGTGCTGTTACTACGCCGATTTACCAGACATCTACATATTTCCAGGAAAGTCCCGGCAAACATAAAGGTTACGAATACAGCAGGACAGGAAATCCTACAAGAACTGCACTTGAAGAATGCCTTGCAAGCCTTGAGAATTGTAAATACGGACTTGCTTTTTCATCCGGTATGGCAGCAATAAATACCGTTATGGGTTTGCTGAAGGCAGGAGATAATATAATTTCCACTTTAGATGTATACGGCGGGACTTATAGACTTTTTAAAAACGTATTTAATAATTACGGGCTGACTTTTACTTTTGTTGATGCCACAAACCCTAAGAATGTTACTAATGCGATAACTCCTGAGACTAAAATGCTTTGGGTGGAAACGCCAACTAATCCATTATTAAAAATCATAGACTTGAAATCATTTGCAGATATGGGCAAAAAACATAATTTGATTACCGTAGTGGATAATACTTTTGCTACACCATATTTCCAGAGACCTGTGGATTTTGGTATAGACATTGTTCTTCACAGCGCTACGAAATATCTTGGCGGACACAGTGACGTTATAGCAGGCGCGGTAACTACTAATAATGAAACTTATTATAAAAGATTGAAATTCTGCCAGAATGCAATCGGTGGAGTTCCCGGGCCTTTTGACTCGTGGCTTGTTTTAAGAGGAATAAAGACTCTCGTCGTAAGGATGAAAGAACATTTTTCAAATGCGTTAAAAATAGCAGAGTTTCTTAACTCTCATCCTAAAGTAGAAAAAACATATTTCCCTTATTTGCCTTCAGACCCGCAATATAAACTTGCAAAAAAACAAATGAGCGGGATGAGCGGGATGATTGCGTTTGACATCAAAGGTGGGTACAAGGAGACTAAAAAATTTCTTGAAAGCGTAAAGTTTTTTACCCTTGCCGAAAGTCTTGGCGGGGTTGAATCTTTAATCAGTCATCCTGCAACGATGAGTCACAGTTCACTTACAACTGAAGATAAAACAAAAATGGGCATAAAAGATAACTTAATCAGGTTGTCCGTGGGAATTGAAAATGTTGATGACCTGTTAAAAGATATTGAACAAGCGTTGGAGAAATAATGAAAGAAACTAAAATCAACCACAGAGGACACGGAAAAAAACCAAAAACTTGCCACAAAAGCACGAAAACACAAAATTCCCAGTAAAACTGGATAACAAGCCCTAAATGACTTAAGGGCTTGTAAACACTAAACAGAAAAGTTTAGAGTTAAAATAAAAAGAAAGAGACAAACAGATGATAAAATATTTTTACTGTAGAGGGCACAGAGGAAAAATTAGTTCTCAGTTTTTATCTCTGCGTACTCTGCGTCTCTGCGGTGAAAATTTTATCCGTTAACTATATGTGGAATAATAATGTTCTTGAAATAATCGGTAATACTCCGCTTGTAAAATTAAATAAAGTTACCAAAGATATAAAAGCTACTGTTTTAGCAAAGTTAGAGTGTTTTAATCCCGGCGGGTCCATTAAAGATAGGATGGCGTTGTATATACTGGATAAGGCAAAAGCGGAAGGGAAATTAAACTCCAACAGCACGATTGTAGAAAACACTTCCGGGAATACGGGAGTTGGAATTGCTTTATACGCGGGAGTTAACGGGCAAAAAACAGTTTTTACTATACCCGATAAAATGAGTATGGGAAAAATAAATTTTCTCAGGGCTTTCGGGGCGGAAGTTTTTGTTTGTCCTACTGCGGTGCCTTATGATTCTCCCGAATCTTATTATGAGGTGGCAAAAAAAATTGCAAAAGAAACTCCGAATTCGTTTGCGCTTAACCAGTATCACAATACGGATAACCTTGAAACACACTATAAAATAACAGGACCGGAAATCTGGGAACAAGCGGAACATAAAATAGATTATGTGGTTATTGGGGCAGGAACAGGCGGAACGGTTTCCGGAATAGGTAAATTCTTAAAAGAAAAGAATCCCGATATTAAAGTTATTGCAGTGGACCCGATAGGTTCAATATATTATGATTATTTCAAGAGCAAAAAATTTATTGAGCCTAAAGTATATTTCGTAGAAGGCATAGGCGAAGATATGATATGCGGAAATATGGATTTTAGCGTCATTGATGATATTATCCAGGTTACGGATAAAGACTCTCTTTTAATGAGCAGACAGTTATTGAAAGAAGAGGGGATTTTTGCGGGAGGGTCTTCCGGAGCAACGGTTTGGGCAGGATTAGAAGTGGCAAAAAAATTACCTGAAAATAAGATTGTCGTGACTGTTTTGCCGGACGGCGGATATAGTTATATTGAAAAAATATTCAATGATGAGTGGATGAAAGAAAAAGGTTTTATTTAAGACATCTCAAGTTGTTTGCGATAAAAAGATATTCCAATAAAAAATGAGAATAACAGGCGGAGAGTTTAAAAACTTAAGAATAAACGCTCCTGAAGATATACGTCCAACGCAAGATTCGGTCAGACTTGCAATATTCAATGTCATAGGGGAGAGGATAGAAAATGCGAATTTTATTGATTTGTTTGCGGGTAGCGGGGCAGTTGGGATAGAGGCATTATCAAGGGGCGCAGAGAAAATAGTATTCGTTGACAGTTCCGTAAAAGTTATAAAAGAAATAAAAACTAACATTAAGATTATAGATAGTAGTGATTCTTATAAGAATAGAATAACAATAATAAATAAAAAGTTTTCGCAGATAGAATTGCAGGATTTGCTTATTCCGGGGCGGCAAAATATTTTATTCGCAGACCCGCCGTACAACAAAGGATATGTTAAGTTGTTGCTAGAAAAATTTGCAGGCTTTAACAAGAGCGAGAACGATATTTTTATAATAGAACACTCAAAACACGAAGATATTTCCGAAGGGAAACATTATAAATTCGGGGATACGATGCTGACTTTTTTGTAGAGAATAAAATCAACCACAGAGGAGAAGAACAGAAAAATTTTGGACGCAGATTAACGCAGATAAAAGGGATAACAAAGTAAAAGAAAAACAGAAACTGAAGAGTTAAGAAATAGAAGAAGAAAAAATATAATTTAGATTAACAAAGGAAGATTCCCACAGATAAAGAAAAATAAATTTCCTGTTTTTGGTCTGTTCCGTTACTATTTCGTTAATCCTGTAATCCTGTTTATCTGCGTCCTAAAGTCTAACTAAAAAGTTTGAACGTTAAAAAGATTAACAAACTGAGAACAACAGGGGAAGTTACTTCATTACCTTATTATAAATTTTCTTGAAATCGTGTTTGCCGGCAAGGAGTATTGTTGTGATGGGGGCGACTTTTTTTGCGAGATTACTCATCTGGGTTACTTTGTCACGGATATCCCATTGAGCGCTTTTATCTTCCCGTATTCTTGAAATATGGTATAACTGTCTTACATTCATTCCGATAAGCACTCTTCTTTTGTGAGCGTTTGTAAGACAATATTCCGCAGCCTTGCCATACAGAGGTTTGAATTCGTTATACAAATCCGTGCTCTTTTCGCATACTTCTTTTAATTCTCGCGATAGACCGACTTCTTCAATGTTTGGTGGGATTGTGTATCCGAGTCCGGGGTCATAATCCTGGCTTAACAACGTATTCATCCTGTGTCTTTTTAGTTGTGCAAAACTTGTGGCGCTTAAAACAACTTCGTATATTAGGAACCCTGCTTCAAAAGCTCTTGGGACTTTATCAAATTCACTGATATGTTTTAAGGCTTCTTTAATGAAGTTCACAGCTTTGCCGGTAGTAATTAATTGTTCCGAAAAAGTATAACATTCGTTCATTGGTTTGTTTGAATATAAGTGTAAGAGGGCAGTTAAAATCTCCCTATCCGGGGTATTATGATTTACGAGAGTCACTTCTTCTTTTGTTTGCTTTGATTCATCAATATAAAAAAGAGATGGAATGGATTTAAAATTTTTCTCAATGAATTCTCTTAATTTTTGTTCCGTATATTTGAAATTGTCTTCCTGTAATTCTTCTTTTGTAGCAGTTCGGGCAGAAGAACTTCTTTTTGCAAACAATGACATTTGTTCACTTAAAGACAGGGTTTTGGGTAAAGGAGTATTTCCCGCAACGTTTTGTTGTTTGAATAGTTCAGGCGCAGCTAACTGGATTATAGAGGGCGCTTTTTCTATTATTGCGGAATATAATAATTTGGCAAATTCTATTTCTTCTTTTAGTCTGCCGTATTTTAATTCCCTGATTGCAAGTTCGGCGGTTTGCCCGGTATAAGAGCATCCAAGCTGGGTTTCAGTTGCCATGCAAAGACTATATCTTGCGTCTTCTTTTGAGAGGGTTTGCAATTCCATTAGTAAAGATTGTCTGCTTTTATCTGTTAAATCAACTAACTTCTTTGAGTGTTTGTTTTCAAAAAGTTTTGTTAATAAGGGGACGGCTTTGAAATAGAAGTCATTTTGGAGTTTAACAAGTTCATCGAATTTTTCTAAATCCTGTTTGTTAAATTCTTTAGGTTTTATGTAATCGCCTTCGAGCGTAACATATCTCTGGGATTTTTCCGTATATCCTGCGAGTCTTCTTTTTTCTATGGATTCTGCAAGAAGTCTTGAAACGCCTTTTATGTTTAAGTTGAAAATTGCATGGTCGGCTACGGAATGATGTCCCATACCGTAGATAATGGCTTCGTTTGATTTTCTGGATTTCTGGATATTTTCAAGGGATTCGGATACCAGTTCATCAACGTTTTTTTCGCTTCTACTTATTCTGGCGTAAGCCGCGGAGATTACTTCCGGAGTTGCTTTGAGTTTTTCTTCCTCAGGGAGAGTTTTAAGAATCTCCAGAGGGACGTTTGTTCCTGCTAATCGTATTTCCATTTTTAAGTATAACCAATTTTAAACAGCTTTTAACTTACATTTTTTCGCTTATTGCTTTAGCCTGGGAGAAGAGTAAAAGGTAATCTCTGCCGCCAGCTTTTGAGTCTGTTCCTGACATATTGAATCCGCCGAAAGGATGAACCCCGACGAGAGCGCCTGTGCATTTACGGTTTATGTATAAATTCCCGCAATGGAATACACGTTTTGCAAGTTCTATTTTGGTTCTGTCGCGTGTATAAACTGCGCCTGTTAAGCCATATATTGTAGAATTGGCGATTTTTAAAGCATCATCGAAATCATTAGCCTTGATTACGGCAAGTACAGGACCGAATATTTCTTCCTGCGCGAGACGGTCATTTGGTTTAATATCTGCTATTATGGTAGGGTTAATAAAGTACCCGTTATCGTTTTCGTTTTTGCCGCCAAAAATTAATTTACCTTCTTTTTTACCGATTTCTATGTACTCAAGAATTGATTTATATGCTTTTTCATTAATGACAGGTCCCATATAATTATTTGAATCCGTCGGGTTGCCTACGTTGAATTTTTTGACTTTTTCCGCAAGGATATCAATGAACTCATTGTATACGGATTTATCTACTATTACGCGGGAACAGGCAGAACATTTTTGTCCCTGGAAACCAAAAGCCGAAGCAAGCGTTCCTGTTGCAGCTTCCTGTAAATCGGTATCTTTATCAACGATAATGGCGTCTTTCCCGCCCATTTCTGCAACGACCCGTTTTATCCAGATTTGTCCTTCTGCAGTTTTCGATGCGAGTTCGTTAACGTGTAATCCTACTTCTTTAGAGCCGGTAAATGCAATAAATCTTGTGAGCGAATGCCCGACAAGAGTGTCACCTATTATGCCACCTCTACCTGTTACAAGATTAACGACTCCTGCGGGAACTCCGGCTTCTTCCATTACTTCCATAAATTTATAAGCAGTTACGGGAGAATCGCTGGAAGGTTTTAATACGACCGTGTTTCCTGCGACAAAAGCGGCTGAAGTCATACCTGTCAGTATTGCCATAGGGAAATTCCAGGGTGGGATTACGACGCCTACGCCCAGAGGAATATATTTCGATTCGTTTAATTCACCGGGGTAAGGAGTTATTTCCTGTGGGGCTCCGTATCTTAATGCTTCTCTGCCGTAGAATTCCAGGAAATCAATAGCTTCGGCGAGATCGCCGTCTGCTTCCGGCCAACTTTTTCCTGTTTCATAGACAAGAACTGCGCTTAGTTCAAATCTGCGGCGTCGCATAATAGCGGCGGCTTTAAATAAGTATCCTGCGCGTTCTTCGGCAGTTTTTTCTTTCCATTCGTTAAAAGTTTTATGTGCTATTTCTATTGCTTCAATTGCTTTTTCAACTGTGGGCTGTTGTATTATGCCTATAACTTCTTTTTTATTTGAAGGGTTATAAGAATTAAATTTATCTTTACAGAGTTCTTTTTTCCCTCCGATTATAAGCGGATATTCTTTCCCGAATTCTTTTTTTACGTTATTGAGAGCTGTTCCCATTTTTTCGTGATTAGCGGGAATAGAAAAATCTACGAAAGTTTCGTTTTTAAATTCTGGTAACATCATTCCTCCTAAATTTGTTGTATTTTTTTTAGGTAAATACTTAGAAATAATAGAATTATCACTAACAATAAAAAGGGATAATGTCAAGTATTTTAAGTTAATGTCGTAAGGGGTTGAAAATAAATGGAATGAGTGGGAATATTAAAGAGATTAACAAATTGGAACCACGAGATTTCACAAGATTAAAAAACAAATTATAACCACGAATAAACGCGAATAAGTACGAATATGAAAAAAATAAGATATTTAGTCACGGATTCACACGGATTAAAACATGAAACAAAAATAGGACAATGAAATATTTGACAAAAGGATTTAAGAATATTACATTAATAAAATTAGAGGTGACTATGAAACAAGAAAAATGGGTAGAAAAAGATTTTGAAGAAGTTGATTGCTTTAGGTGCGGAACAAAGGGAAAATTATTATACAAAAAAGAACTATGGGGAGTCGTAAAATGCGAAAAGTGCGGGCAGGTGTTTATAAGCCCTAGACTTACAGAAGAAGGAAGAAAGAAAATATATGAAGACCATAGTTACTTTGATACGGGAGTTTATGGATTTTCTAATAAATTTAATCTGGCTATGAGCTTGCAAAGAACATGGTCGAACGATAGACTTAACCTTATAAGCGAGTTATTAAATAAGAACTTAGAAAATAAAAAACTTCTGGAAATAGGTTGCGCTTATGGACTATTTCTCAATTTTGCAAAACAAAAAGGTCTTGAAGTAACGGGAATAGAATACTCCTCTACAGCCGTAAAATGGTCTAAAGAAAATCTAAAATTGAATGTGCATAATGGAGAAATAGAGACCATTAAATTACCCGAAAATACTTATGATGTGGTATGTTTTTGGGATGTTATCGAGCATGTTAAAAACCCTGAATTGTTTTTAAAATCCGTAAGACGAGTATTAAAAAAAGACGGTGTTATTGTTTTTTCTTGCCCATATTTTAATTCCGTTCCTGCGACGGTTTTTAAGTCTAACTGGTGGACATTACGCCCGGAACAACATATCTGGCAGTTTACCCCTGATACTCTGGGGAAATTATTTGGAGAACAGGGAATGAAACTCGTGAAGGTTATAAGAAATCCTCTCTCCCGTATAAATTTGTTCAGGTTTGATAGCATTACGGTTGCGGCGAAAGTCGTGTGATAGAAAGTTGAGTAGGTTAAGTCCAGCTGAGCTGGATATCAATCTCTAATCCGCCAAAGGCGGAAAGAGTTTGTTATAAGTTGAGTAAGTTAAGTAAGGAGAAAAAAAAGATTTACAGAACGAAAAGACGCAGAGTACGCGGAGAATATAATACAAGAGTATAGCCACCCCGCCCATTACGGGGTAAACTCCTGCCAAGGATGGACACGGATAAAGAGAACAAAAAAAGATTTAGGGTTTAAGAAAGAGAGAACACAGAGAAGACCGGACTTGATAAATCAAGTCCCTACACACATAAAAGAGACGAATGGGCGGATTAGAATACTGCCTGGAGAGACAGGTGTAATTTTCCGTCCATAAATTCATTTGGTTTGGTTAGTGCATACATAATTTTTATCATCCCGATTGGCGATTCTACTGCACCTCCTATACCAAACCCTTGTCTCCAAATCCCATCAATATAGCCGATGTCATAGAATGGGAATAAGAAAGAATTACCCGAATATTTACGATACTCGATGTTTGACCAGCCTATTGTAGTTCCGCTGAATTCATCTTCCCAGTAGCCCCGTAACGTTTTTGCGCCGCCCAATTTAAACTCATCATAGATTGAAACTTCTTTCATAAGTTTATAAAAGTTTATTGAGTTAAATAAAATGTCCGTATGTTTTATTGGTATGTAGGAATCAAAATTTGTCATTATTCTTTCTATATATTGCGTTGTAAAAGCAGTTTTAATATGGTAATTTACACCGGGCATTGTCTGTGTGTTAAAACCTATTCCAAGTATTCCCGTATAGATAGATTCTTTGTTCAGAAATGCTCCACAGATGCCGACATCCGCTATGAATTCATAACTTATGGGGATGTTAAGAAGCAATTCGGCTTGCTTTTTTGTATAAGTAGTATCTTCTTTCCTATATAGAAAATTTCCTGTAAATCCGGTTTTAGAAGCGAATAGCCATGGCTCTTTGTATTCAATTTCAGAGTAGTTTGAGAGTTTGCCGAGTTGGTTCCATCGAATATGGACAGTTTTGCCTGTTCCGAAAAGGTTAGGGCTTCTAAGTTCAAACAATCCTGCAAGTTCGTTTTGTTGATAGCCGACGATTCCTTCCGCCGTGTTTGCTCGTTTCTCTTTTACTTCAATGACGAGAGTGTCTTCGGTTAATAAGTCTATTTTTACCGAGTCAATAAATTCAAGATTTTCAAGTCTTTGCGTTGCGGTATTAATGTTAGACTGTTTAAATGTTTCGCCTTTTTTAAGCCCGGATTTTCGTAAGATTACAAAATCCTTAGTAGAGTTATTCCCTTTAATTATTATTGTTTTTAGTTTTACAATGGGACCTTCGGCGATTTGGAATTCAAAATTTACTTTACTTTCAGCAAAATTAAAGTTAGAAGGGATTACTTTACAGAAAGGATATCCCGAATTCTCGTATTTAGTTATAATGGATTCGATATCATTTAAGAAGGCATTTTCATTAAAGACGATTCCTTTTTTCATAGTTAGCAGTTTTCTTAGTTCGCGGGATTTGAATATTTTGTTTTCTGTGAATTTTATTTTACCGATTTTGTATTGAGAGCCTTCGTTTATGAACAAAGTGTCTCCCGATGATTTGACTTCTACTTGTAAAAAACCTTGTTGTTTATAAAGATTTGTAATTGTCTCAATGGTTATTGTATCTGTCTCGGTTAAAAGTTGTTTGGAGGGGAAAAACTTATTGCCAATTATTATCGTACTTATTAAAAATAAGATTATATTCATTTTAAGTTATAAAGTAAAGCATAGTCAGAGAAACAAAAAATTGTCAACAAATTGTTAAAGTTGTTATAGGGGCAAGCACGCACACAAATAGAAATAACATTTTAATTGACATAATGCATAAATAAAGTAATTTATATATAATTATGTGTGGAGTTGTGGGGATAATAGGGAATACGCCTGTAGCCGAAGAATTATGGCTTGGGTTACTTGCAATTCAGCATAGGGGGCAGGATACTGCAGGTATTGTAACGTATGACAACGACAGATTCCATTCAAGACGAGGCAATGGAACGGTGCAGGAAGTTTTCGAACAGAAACATTTGCTTGCTTTAACCGGGAATGCGGGAATAGGACAGGTAAGGTATCCGACAATTGGCTCCGGTAGCGAAGAAGATGCCCAGCCACTTTTAACGAATTCTCCTTTCGGCATAGCGATGGTTCATAACGGCAATGTTGCGAATTACGGAAGTTTGAGAACATGGATTACGAATAACTATCATAGACACATAAATACGACAAATGATGTGGAAGTTATACTCAATGTTCTTGCAGCCAACTTAAAGGACTCAAGTACTAATTCATCTAACGAAATATTTAATGCCCTGAAAGCAGTTATGTCTAAAGTAAACGGGAGTTATTCCTGTATAACTTTTATTGCAGGACATGGGATGTTGGCATTCAGGGACCCGCAAGGCATAAGACCTCTCAAGATAGGGAAGAAAGGTAAAAATTTCTGCATAGCTTCGGAATCTGTAGTGCTTGATACGCTTGGGTACAAAGAGATGCGGGACGTATTGCCGGGAGAAGCCATATTTATAAATATGCAGCGGGAAATGAAATCCAAAATAATTAAAGCGAAACCTGCGCGTCATTGTATATTTGAATATATATATTTTGCAAGACCTGACTCTATAATGGATAACGTAGAAATATACAAAGCAAGATTGAAGTTGGGAGAGGGACTTGCAAGACTCGTGAAAAAGATGAAATTGAACCCGGATGTGGTAATCCCGGTACCTGACACGGCAAGAACTGCTGCACAAGGAGCGGCAGAAGCATTGAAAATTCCCTGCAGAGAAGGGCTTATAAAAAATAGGTATATAGGAAGAACTTTCATAATGCCGCGAGAAGTCAATAGGGCGGAAAAGGTAAGATACAAGCTTAATCCATTAAAATGCGAGATTCAGGGGAAAAAAATATTATTAATAGACGATTCCATTGTGCGCGGGTCTACTTCAAAATCCATAATATCGCTTATAAGAGAAGCCGGACCAAAAGAAATCTATCTTGCAAGTACCTGTCCGCCGTTAAGATACCCATGTTTTTATGGTATTGATATGCAGACAAGAAAAGAATTTATTGCTAACGGCAGGAGTTTAAGCCAGATTCAAAGAGAAATAGAATCGGATAAACTAATATATCAATCACTGGATGGGATGTTAAAAAGCGTGGGGAACGGCAAACTTTGCTGCACTGCTTGTTTTACGGGGGATTATCCTACGGCAATCGAATCCGACGATATGTTGAGGATAGAAAAAGACAGGGCAAAACAGGTTTCTTTATGGGAGTAATTTGTACTTTACAAAACCACGAAATTTAATCGTACAAACAAAAATAAAATAAACCCAGCTGAGCGGGATAAGTTAGAAACACTGATAAGTTGGACTAATGCTTCCGCCTGAGGCGGATCGCAAAGTCTAACTAAGGAGAGAGAAAATGATAGAAGGCTCTTAGAACTTTAGTTCTTAGAGAATTCTATCTGGCTTTGTTGGAAAAAAGGAGAGAGAAAATGACAAACTTTAAAAGATTACTTTTATTGAGCAGCGTTGTGTTTTTAACTCTTTCAGGTTGTGCGATGATTAAAAGCCGTTTAGCTATGAAGGATTGTAAATTCAGGATTGCCGGTATAGAGTCTGTGGAGTATAATCCATTGCAAGATATAGATAAAGTCAACGTAAAATTGAATATTGATTGTATGAATCCAAATAGTGCAATAGAAGCAGTTTTGGACAAGCTTGTTTTTAATCTTCTTTTGAACGGGAAAAATGTGGCTGACGGCAAAATAACAGACCAACTAAGAGTAGCTCCTCAAAAGACTGTAAGTTTCCCTGTTAATATAGGATTATCCTTATCTAAAATAGGGAAAACTGCCCTTGAAGCCATACAATCAAACAAGGCTGCCTACGAACTGAAAGGAACGGCATTCTTTTCTACAATCTTAGGAGAAACTTCTATCCCGGTAACAATAACTAAAGGTAAGTGGTCAGGGGAGTATACGGTGTCAAATTAGTTTCGGCACTACAAAGTAGTTATTATATGTTGCAGGAGCGTTTGCAAGCACTTCCGAAATAGAAAATCCTTCTTTTATAATATCTTCTCTCAAAGGTGTTTCCGTTTTAAAGACATAATCTCCGATTACCGCCAAGTAGGCGGAATTTTCAACAAGACCCAAGCGGGATGTTCCAGATGTCCCATTTGTATTTAATGATGTGTTGTCTATACTAAGTTTTTGAATTGTATTCACGTACTTTACGATACTGCTAAGTTCGGTAGTGAATTTTTCTATTTCTTCCAAAGTTAGTTTTAATTTACAGAGTTCAGCAATATGGGTAACGATAGAAGGTGTAATTTCCATTTTTAAGATTTATTTTTGGTTTGTATTTTTGATATTAAATATTAAAACCAAATGTTAATCAACTTTTTAGAAATACCTAAAAATTAAATCCTCAAGCTGTTCGCCTGAGGCGGATTGAGTTACATTTTTTAATAGCCCCAGGTTTCGTGCAACCAGGCTTCCCTTCTGCAATCAGGGCAAAGCATTACAATATGTCCCGAACGGTAAGGATAGGCATTGGTTTTATCGTGTTCAACAACGTTTAATTCCCGTGTAAGAGGGATCCATAAAGTAGGATTGCTGTAGGCTAATTCGCCTACTTTATCGGCTATCCATAAAAGGTGTTGTTTTGTAGAAATGGTTTTTCCGCATTTTTCACAAAATACAAGAGCTTTTTCAACTACTTCCGTATAACTGTCTCTTTTAACGTCTGCAAGGTCAAATTCATTTATATGTTTTAATGCTTCGGAAGGGCAGGCAGCTTCGCATTGTCCGCAGAATATACATTTATCCGAATAGTAAATGATTTTACGGTTTTCCTTTTTTATATCGTCTTCTAATTTTCTTGACTCGGCAGGACATACTTCTATACATGCACCACAGCCTATACATTTTTCGGAATCACATTTAAGGATACCCCTGAATTCTTTTGCCATCGGGGTCTGTTCATAAGGATATTTAGTAGTGTAAGGTCCACCGACAAGCGCTCTTATTGCTTCGCCGAGTTCTCTTATTTTAGGAGTTTTCATAATTATTTTTTATATTTACTTCTAAATTTTTCCGTTTTTTGCCATGAAAGTTTTAATAAGTCTTTCGTAGATAATTTTTGTCCGTTGTTATTTGCAACGACTAATCTTTCCGTGCAGCAATAGCACGGGTCAACGGCAGCCAAAACCAGTACCGCGTCTGCGATTTCGCATCCCTTAACGGCTACTGCATTGGAAGCAATATTCATATAACTTGGAGCTCTGACTTTATATCTGATTGGCATATTTGTGCCGTCTGAGCGGACATAATGGATTACTTCGCCTCTTGGCGCTTCTGCTCGTCCGATTCCTTCTCCTGCCGGAACATCATCAACTTTCAGGTCAAATGGTCCTTTTGGCATTTCTTTAAGGCATTGTCGTATAATTTTCAAAGATTCAAAACATTCAAGAAGACGAACTTTTGCTTTTGCCATAACGTCGCCTTCATCAAATTTTATAACATCCCATTTTATAAGGTCATAAGCAGCATATGGGTCATCTCTGCGAACGTCAATAGCTAATCCTGATGCTCGGGCAGTCGGACCTATAACGCCATAATCCATCCCTTGTTGTTTTGTTAATATACCAACATTTACAAGTCTTGCTGCGAGGACGGGGTCATCAAGAATGGCTTTCGTAAACAACATTGCTTTTTGTTCTACCAATTTTAATACTTTTTCAATTTCTGGAATATCTTCTTCTCTTATGTCTTTTCTAACTCCACCGACTTTCATCATCCCGTAATGATTTCTGTTGCCCGTAATTTTTTCAAACAAATCAAGAATAGGTTCACGGTATTTCCAGAACCACATCCATACGGTATTATATCCAAGAAAATGACCTGCAAGTCCACACCATAAAAAGTGCGAATGAAGTCTTTCTAATTCTGCGATTACAGTGCGTATGTATTTAGCACGCAAAGGAATGTCTACGTTATTAATGTCTTCTATTGCCTGAACTCCGGCGAGTGGATGAGAATTTGAACAGATACCGCATATCCTTTCAACAAGAAACGGAACCTGGTCGTAAGTCTTTTTTTCTGCAAGCCATTCGTGCCCGCGATGATTGTAGCCGAGATTTATTTCAAGCCCTACGACTTTTTCGCCTTCTACTTCGAGCTTGAATAACTCAGGCTCTTCCTGTAAAGGATGGTAAGGTCCTATCGGTATGATTGTTTTCATTTATATTTTTTAAGCGGATGTTTATTATCCCACTGAAAATCTGCATCCGTAAGCAGAGGTTTCAAGTTTGGATGTCCTTCAAATTGTATGCCAAGCAACTCATGCATTTCCCTTTCTATCCATTCGGTAGCGGGTAAGAAATTTGCAAACGAGTCAATTTTTGGGTCATCCTTTGGTATATAAACTCTTATAGAATATACGACTCCTGTGCTGTCTAAAGAAAAATGATAAAGGATTTCAAATCCTTTTCTCGTATCCATTCCAGTAGCAATGGAAAATCTCATACCTTCATCTTTGAAGAAATATTCGGCTAGTTCTTTTGCCCGTTCTCTATTGATTTCAATGTAAATTCGTCTTGGGGAATTCTCTTTTATTTTTACACCGTCAAACTTACTTTTAACCTTTGCTATTATTTCATCCATTATGGCAAATAATCCACTAAAAATCCATTCTGTCAATAAATTTTTTAGAATGTGCTGGAAAACCCACTTTTTGTCACCCTGAGCGAAGCGAAGGGTCTCATATCCTCTTGAGTTTATTAGATTCTTCACTTCGTTCAGAATGACAGTTTGAGTCGATTTAGGACTTTTTTAGCAGACTCTTTCAGAGCACAATATGAATATACTTCTTGGAATTTTAAAGGATTATACAAGGTTATTGTAAAACTTTTCTGTTATTTTTCAACTCGCCTCTTGTTTTGTTTAGTGTTATTTTGTGTTTTTGTGTCTTTGTGGCAGGTTTTTGGTTTTTCTCTTTGTTCTCTGCGGGGAAAATTTCGTATCAGTTCGTTTTAATTATTTTGTTCGCTTCTGCATAGATGATTTTAATGGGGATGTTAAGTTTCTCGGCAATTATTTTACAGGATTCGTATTCCGGGGAAATATTTTTAATTACATTCCCGAGTTTTCCGATTTTGACTTTAATTTTTCCGTATTTCGTATTTATAATCTTTTCTTCTCTTTGCAGTTTAAATCTTGATGTTGTATAAGTCCTTACGCCAAGCGTAGTTGTTTCCGAAAAGAGTATTTCTAATATAGTATGCAAGTTTTTTTCTTCCGTGATAACGCTTATCATAGTTCCGGGTCTGTTTTTCTTCATCTGTATAGGAGTAAGATAAACATCCAGAGCTTCCGCCTTAAAGAGTTTTGTAGAGACATACTCGTACAATTCCGGGTTCATATTATCAATATTTGTTTCCACGACGACAACCGTATCTTTCGTGTATTTTTCCTTTGTGGTTCCGATATAAACTCTTAATAAGTTTGGTATTTCAAGTTCTTGTTTGCCCGCACCGTATCCTATACTATTTATTTGCATTTCCGGAAGTTTGCCAAAAGCATTAGCTATTGTTGTAATAATAGCGGCGCCTGTTGGCGTGATTAATTCCGCAGAAATGTTGTTCCCGTAAAGAGGAGTATTTTTTAAAAGTTCTATTGTTGCAGGTGCCGGGACCGGTAATATTCCGTGCGCGCACTTTATATAACCTCTTGTTATTGGCAATGGAGAAGAGTAAATCTCGTCTATTTTTAGTAAGTTTAATCCGATTACTGCGCCCGTAATATCAATAATGGTATCAATGCTTCCGAGTTCGTGCAAATGAACTTTTTTCGAAGATTTGTGGGATGCGCCATTATGAATGGTGTGTTCGGCGTTAGTCAGTCTGGAAAATATTTTTTGGGAAACGGATTTAATTTCAGGGGAGAGTTTGCTGGTGCCGATTATTTTAAGTATTTCTTCGGGGGTATAAGATTTATCTTTACCCGGGGCGCTAATATCTATGCTTGTTCCGCTTATTCCGTTGCGGGTAGTTTTGGATTGGGAGATGGAGTATTTGATATTTAATTTATTAAGTTCCTGTTTTAGTTTATTGAAATCCAATCCTGCGTCAATAAGTGAGCCCAGAATCATATCTCCGCTGATTCCGGAGAAACAATCAAAATAAGTTATTTTCATTTGGATTTTTTATTTATTAGTCCGGCGAGATAGCCTGCGCCAAAACCGTTATCGATATTTACAACGGAAACTCCCGGAGCGCAGCAATTAAGCATAGTTAATAATGGCGCCAGCCCGCCAAAACTTGCTCCGTAACCTATACTTGTAGGGACAGCTATAACCGGGACATCAACAAGTCCCCCGACTATGCTTGCGAGTGCGCCTTCCATACCCGCCACTGCGACGATAACGTTTGCGTTGAATAATTTATCTTTTATGCTGAATAACCTGTGAATTCCTGCTACTCCAACGTCATAAGCTTTATTAACTTTATTGCCCATCAATTCTGCAATGACTACTGCTTCTTCTGCCACGGGAATATCGGAGGTGCCGGCAGTTATTACAAGAATATTGCCTGTTTTATTTTTGTTTTTAGTAGGAGAAGCGATTATTCGTGCTTGTTCATACCAGACGACTTCAGGTGCGATTTTCTTAACTGCTTTATAGATTTCTTTATTTGCTCTGGTAGCTATAATTCTATTTATTCCTGTTTTATTTGTTTTTATTTTTTTTACAATAAGGATTATTTGTTCTATTGTTTTCCCCTGGCAGAAAATTACTTCGGGCAATGATGTTCGCAGTTCGCGGTGGGTATCGATTTTGGCTATATCAATATCCTCGTAAGGGAGGGATTTTAATTTGTCCATTGCTTTATCTATGGACAAATTGCCTGACTTTACTTCTTGAAGTAATTTCTTTAGTATATCTTGCATTAATTAAGCAAAGTTTAATTTGCTAATATAGCTCTGTCAATACAAAAAACAAGTGTTGTTACTTAGGAAGCAGAGAATTTAATCGTAACATCTTTTTTATCTTCTTCCGAGACTTTGAATAATTCTTCTTGATTAAAGTTGCAGAATTTTGCAATAAGCATATCCGGTATTTGGTTAATTCTTATATTATAAAGATTTACGTTTTCATTATAGAATTCCCTTCTGTCGGCAATCTGGTTTTCCAGAAAGCTTATTCTTTCGCGCAATTCGCCAAAAGTCTTATCCGCTTTAAGGTCGGGATAATTTTCGGAA
>JAQTXJ010000087.1 GCA_028688815.1 bacterium
AGTCCGATATAGATATCTCCTCTATTGAAAAGAGAATAAAAATTGAACTTGAAAATGCATTCGATTATAAAAATGAAAACCAAATAACTCTTTCCCTATGGGAAAAGAATATTGACGTTGCGAACAGAGCTTACGATATAGCAAACGACAATTATAAAAACGGTACAATGACAAATATGGATGTTCTTGATTCACATATAGCTCTGGCGGAAGCAAAATTTCAATACCTGAAAGCTCTTTATGATTATAAAATTTCCTGCGCAGAATTAAATAGAATAATCGGTTATTAGATGGAAAAATATGGAGTGTTAAAAAATGATAGAAAAAGTATGAAAAAGATAATTTTTATGTGGAGTATGGTAATTTTTATATCAAGCAACTTAATTGCGCAAGAACAGGATCCGATGATGTCGGAAGACGAACAAGTAGATATTGCGAAAACAAGTTTGTGGAGTAAGTGGAGTTTGGGGATTGGGTATAATGGAGGAATATGTCTTACGGGAGAAGATTTTAGAAAAGCAATTCCGGCGGGACAAGAATTTAGTTTTGATCTTACAGATGGAATCTATTGGCTTAATTCAGCGGAAGGCGCTATCTGGTATAAGCTTAGTTCAAAATATTTAATGGGATTTGGGATTAGTTATATATGGGTGACATTAGAAAACAGGTATTCTCATATAACAGAACCTCCCGATTCCATAGGAGAACCATGGATTTACAATGGAAAATATTGGAATATTTCGGGGGTCGATATTAATTTATCTTTTAAAAAAATATATCAGAAAGTAGATAGTGACAGGTTTATAGAGATAAAAACAAATTATTATTTTACAAAAGGTAAAGATGTGGAAGAGGCTTATAAATGGGACCATACATTACATATGAATATTGTAAAACAGGAGAGTGTGCTAAATGTAGGAAAAGGATTGGGGGTATCCTTTAATTATGGAGTAGAAAAGAAACTTTCAAATAATATATGGTGGACTCAGTCAATAGGTTTACAAATTGGCTCAAGCAAGGAAGTTTCTAACAATATAAAAAGTCCATTATTTTGGGAACATCCGCTTAGCATTAGCTTTAATGGGATCTGGTTAAAAATAGGGATATTAATAGGGGGGGAAAATGAAAAAAGGATTATATTTTATAACTATAATTCTGATGTGTGTTTGTAACGGCTGTAAAGAAAAAGATTACATAGAAGCTTCCGGCACCATAGAAATCAAGGAACTTGACGTTGCGTCAAAAATTGCCGGCAGGGTTACAAAAATATACGTTCAAAAAGGAGATAACGTCGAAAAAGATAAAATACTTGCGGAAATCGACGACAGGATAATTAATGCCCAGTACGATGAAGCAAAAGCCGTTTACACTCAAGCAGAGGAAGACTTCAAAAGAGTCTCAGCTCTCTATAAATCAAATTCCATACCCAAGCAGAAATATGACCAGTCAGAAGCTTTTTATAATCAGATAAAAGCAAAACTGACCCAGGCGGAAATAATGAAAGAAGAAACGAAAATAAAAGCGCCGTGGGACGGAACAATAATTAACAAATATGTCGAAGAAGGAGAACTTATATCCCAACTTGCGCCCCTGTTAACACTTGGCGATATGAAAGAAGTTAAACTTACCATATATATGCCGTTGAAAGAAATGGAAATAATAAAAGTCGGAGATGAAGCCGAAATCAGGATTGATGCATATAAAGACAGAACTTTCAAAGGAAAGATTACGTACATATCCGACAAAGCGGAATTTACTCCTAAAAACATACAGACAAAAGACGAAAGAATAAAAGAAGTCTTTGCAATTGAAATATCTCTTTCAAATGATGAAGGAATATTTAAACCCGGTATGCCCGCAGACGCAAGACTAAAGAAAGGATAAAATCAAAATGGAAAATAAAAACTACATTACCACGAAAGTTGTAAAAGCACGAAAGCACGAAGAGAAAACAGTGTTTGATGAACTCTCAAACAAGATTATAAATTTAAATATGTTTTTCGTGACTTTCAAAATTTCTTTGTCTTTTCGTGGTAGAAGTAATAGATAAGAGGATTTAAAATGGAAAATAAAAACTACATTACCACGAAAGTTGTAAAAGCACGAAAGCACGAAGAAAAAGCAGTGTTTGATGAACTCTCAAACAAGATTATAAATTCGGCGATTCGGGTGCATAAGAAATTAGGTCCAGGTTTTATGGAGTCAATTTACGAAAATGCTTTATGTGTAGACTTAAGAAAAGAAAATATAAAATTTGAGCAACAAAAAGGGATAAAAATTTATTACGAAGGAGAAGAGGTAGGAATACATCGTATAGATCTCATAATAGAAGATAAAATAATAGTGGAGCTAAAAACAGTAAAAGAGTTTGAAGACATACACTTTGCTCAGGTGATATCCTATTTAAAAGCTACGGGTTTACAAATTGGTCTTCTTCTTAATTTTGCTAAATATACACTAAAGATTAAGAGAATTGTAAATTAATATGGAAAAAAGAAACTGCATTACCATTGAATTTTTAAGCAAAATTGTAAATTTAAATATGTTTTTCGTGTTTTCTGAATTTCGTTTGTTTTTCGTGGTAATATGTTTTTTGTATCTTTTGAATTTTCTTTGTCTTTCGTGGTAAAAACTTTGTGGTAAAAGTAATATGAACGTTATACTTGTAAAGTATATGTTTTTCGTGTTTTCTGAATTTCGTTTGTTTTTCGTGGTAATATGTTTTTTGTATCTTTTGAATTTTCTTTGTCTTTCGTGGTAAGCTGTTATTATCAAATATGAATACAGTATCCGTCAAGAACCTAACTAAGTTTTACAATAAACAAAAAGCCCTTGATGATATATCTTTTGATATCAATACGGGAGAAATATTCGGCATAGTAGGTCCCGACGGCGCCGGGAAAACAACTCTTCTCAGAATACTTACGGGTATACTTGAAAAAACATCCGGCAAAATATCCATAATGAACTTTGATATTGATAAAGATTGCGAAAAAATAAAATACCATACGGGGTATATGTCACAAAAGTTCAATCTTTATCCTACTCTTACCGTTGAAGAAAACATTAAATTCTTCGCAGGAATATTTGGCGTCTCACAGCAGGAATATAATGATAGGGGAGAGTACCTTCTAAATTTGACGGGACTTGCAAACTTCAAAACCAGGCAGGCAAAAGACTTGTCCGGAGGGATGAAACAAAAACTTGCCCTCATATCTACCCTTATTCATAAACCCGATGTTCTCATACTGGACGAACCTACGCTCGGTGTTGACCCCGTTTCAAGAAGGGATTTCTGGCAGATACTACAGGAATTTTCACAAAAAGGGACTTCTATAATCGTTAGCACCTCTTATATGGATGAAGCAGAACTGTGCAATAAAATAATACTCCTTTTTGAAGGCAGAATCATAATACAGGGCAATCCTGTTGAAGTGAAAAAAATAGACAGTATAGTTTTGGAGTTATCAAGTATTGTAGGGACACAGCATGCTGTGTCCTTAGAAAACATAATTGAGACTATAAAACCTTTTGTTGTGGACCTCTCATTCAAGGGCGAAAAAATAAGAGTAATACTTAAAAAAGATGGGAAAGAAGCGTTTACAAAAGAGTTTGGTAAATTGTTTCATATAAACGAAATATCCCCGTCAATAGAAGATGTGTTTATGAGAGCAATGCAAAAATAAATATGAATTACAAATTAAAAGATTATAACCACAGAGGTCACAGAGAAAAAATTAGTCCTCTGTGCTTACCTATTGATTCTCTTGGTAGATTCTCTGTTTTCCTCTCTGTGTTATCTGTTTTTTTGCTCTCAACTTTCAAGCTTTCCGTTCTCTGTTCTTTGCGTTCTCTGCGTCTCTGCGGTGAAAAATTCCGTAATCTGTTTTTTGAGGCGGGGTGCTTAACAGCCAAGAGCAAGAAATAATAACTATGGAAAAATACAGCATAAAAGTTCAAAACCTGACGAAAAAATTCGGGACTTTTACGGCGGTAGATGATATCTCCTTTAACGTAAAAAAAGGTGAAATTCTTGGGTTTTTGGGGCCGAATGGCGCAGGCAAAACTACTACGATAAAAGTTTTATGCGGGTTGCTTGTCCCGACAAAAGGAGAAGTATCCGTAGAAAATTACGATATAAAAAAAGATGTGGAAAAAATAAAAACAATCATCGGGTATATGTCACAGAAATTCTCCTTATACACGGACCTTACGGTTTATGAAAATATAAAATTCTATGCCGGTATATATGGTGTCGATAGGGAAGAGGCGAAAATAAAAGAAATCATAGAAATGCTCGACATAGAGGAATATAAAAATACCATAACTGCCGAACTCCCTGCGGGAATTAGACAAAGAGTCGCTCTTGCAACCGCTTTTATTCATAGCCCTAAAATCCTTTTCCTTGATGAGCCGACTGCCGGAGTTGATCCCGTATTGCGAAGAAAATTCTGGGCGATAATAAAAAAATGGGCTCAACAAGGCACGACTATACTCGTTACTACCCATTATATGGATGAAGCGGAAAATTGTAATAGAATTGCCCTGATAAACCAGGGGAAACTTGTCGATATTGGCGAAATAGATGAAATAAAAGAAAAATTCATAAAAGGAAACATCCTGTGTGTTGAACTTTCCGAAAACTACGTAAAAGAATTTAATGTGCTGAAAAAAATAGAAATGCCGGTAAAAGATATATCGTTGCACGGCTCTATTGTTCATATTATACAGGATATTGATATTGAAGAAGCTAAGAAAAAAATAAAAGATTATTGTAAAACTAAAGAAATAAAATATAAAAACATTTTTGAAGATAAACCGTCGCTGGAGGATATCTTCATAAACCTGATTAGAAAAAGGAACTAAAAAAATGTTTACCACGAAAGTTGTAAAAACACGAAAGCACGAAGAAAAGATGACATTTGATGAACTCTCAAGCAAAATTATAAAATTAAATATGTTTTTCGTGACTTTCAGAATTTCTTTGTTTTTCGTGGTAAAAGTAATATGAAAACTAAAATTATAAACTTGAATATGTTTTTTGTGGTAGAAACTTTATAATAGAAGGTAAGATAAAATGCTAAATTTTCAGAGAATATACGCGCTATTCAAAAAAGAGTTCGTGGAAATAGTAAGGGATAAACGTTCTCTTGTTATAGTCTTTATAATGCCCATAGTAATGATTCTTATTTACGGATATGCCGTAACCTTTGACATTAAAAATATTGATATAGGTATCATAGACAGGGATAACTCTTCTCTATCAAGAGGATATATAAACAAAATAGTCAGCTCGGGGTATTTTATTCCTTACAAAGATGCATATAACAATATGGATGAGAATATCAAAGCATTAAGAAGGGAAAGAATAAAAGTCATAGTAGTAATACCTTCCGATTTCAGCTTTAACCTTAAAAAAGGCAAAGATGCGAAAATACAATACATTGTCGACGGCAGTATAGCGAATACGGCAGTAATCGGTGTCGGGTATTTGCAGGTTTTAACTGCTAATTTTGCAAATAATATTAAAATGGATTTCGTCAAAAACAAAGGCATAAACCCTAAAAAATTCCCCTATATATCACCGGAAATAAGAGTCTGGTATAACCAGGAACTCAAAAGCGCTAATTTCGTAGTGCCGGGTCTTATCGCAATTATAATGATGCTTGTCGCTGCACTGCTTACATCCTTAACGATAGTCAGGGAAAGAGAAAACGGGACTTACGAAGAAATAATGTCAACGCCCGTGACTTCGACGGAATTGATTATAGGAAAACTTACGCCGTACATTATAATAGGTCTTATAGATGTCTTGCTTGTAACTTTATTTGGAATATTATGGTTCCATGTGCCTTTCAGGGGGAACATAATTACATTGCTGTTCTTTTCTTTCCTCTTTATCTTGTGCGCGCTTGGTATGGGGATGCTGATGTCCAGTATAGCCAAAAAGCAGGAAGAAGCCATTATGATGACGTTTTTCTCTACGCTGCTCCCTTCTATACTTTTGTCAGGTTTTGCTTTCCCCTTAGAAAGTATGCCTAAAGCTATCCAGGTGTTCTCATATTTTGTGCCTGCAAGATATTTCTTGAACGTTCTGCGCTCTATCTTCCTAAAACAGGATGTTACTATTTTAATGCTCTATAAAGAAGCGTTGTTTCTAATGGCAGTTAGTATCTTTTTCCTTGTCCTTGCTGCAAGGGTAATTAAAAAAAGAAAGATTTAAGTATAAAATGAAAACAAGTAAAAGTAGAATATTAAAAATATTTCAAAAAGAAATCCTGCATATAATCAGGGGACGTATGGTACCGCTTCTTGTAGTCGCTCCAATCCTTCAGATGCTTGTATTCGGGTATGTGGTTACGACGGAAATTAAACATATATCAATAATGGTAGTAGACAGGAGTTTAAGCTCTTATTCAAGGCTTCTGATTTCTAAGTTTTCCAATGTGGAGTATTTTGACCTGAAATCCGTATCAAATGATAAAAATGACATACAAACGGCTTTAACTAAGGGAGATGTTAAATGTGTTTTAAGCATTCCTGAAGATTTTGAAGAGAAAATAAAAAAAGGAGAAAAAACGAGTTTGCAGTTTATTACCGACGGAAGCAACTCAAATGTCGGCAGTGCGGCAATTAATTACGGTTCAATTATAATTTATAATTTTTCAAAAGAAATCTTTAGTGATAAAATGAGACAATTCGGAAACATTATAGGTCATATCCCCGATATAACTATTGAAGAAAGAATATGGTTTAACCCGGAACTTAGAAGCACTGATACAATGATACCCGGGATTATCGGACTTATACTTATAATAGTTACAATGGTTGTAGCTTCTCTTTCGCTTGTTAAAGAAAAAGAATACGGGAATATAGAACAACTTATCGTTACTCCAATCAAACCTTACGAACTTCTTCTTGGAAAGATTCTCCCGTATATAATAATTGGTCTTATAGATGTCGTGTTTATAACGGTTGCAGGAATTCTTATGTTTCATGTGCCTTTCAGGGGAAATATTCTGCTTTTACTTGCTCTTTCTTTGCTTGCGATATTCGTAAATCTTGGCGTCGGCACGTTAATATCGACCATTTCCTCAACCCAGCAGCAGGCAATGATAAGCGCAATGTTTTTTATGCTTCCGAATATGTTGCTTTCGGGTTTTATCTTCCCGATAAAAAATATGCCCCAGATTATACAATATATAACCTATATAATGCCGCTGAGGTATTATGTCTCAATATTAAGGGGCATATTCTTAAAAGGGTTGACTTTTATGGAATTATTGCCCGAAGTAACGGCGCTTTTCATATACGCGCTTGTCGTCTCTATCCTCGCCCTCAAAAAATTCAAAAAAACAGTAGGTTAAACCAACTAGCTGGAATCCTTTTTGTCATTCTGATCCCGATTTGTCGGGAGAACTTGTCCGTCGGTCTGTTTGGAGGAGAATCTCTCTGTTAATTTCTCTATTAACGAATATCCTATTACACGAATAACGATTCTGTCTATCTGGTAATCTGATCTTCTGCCAACTGATGTGCTGATTCCCTGATATACTTTCTGCCCTTTATCTGTGGCTGTATCCCTTAGGAGGAGCGGTGATCGTGTTTTTGTTTTGTTTGTAGGGACTTGATTTATCAAGTCTTGCCTGCCTGTCATTTGTTTGCCACGCCTGAGGCGGACTACTGACCTTTAGTCTTCATGTATTTTGGGGGCGACTCGCTGAGTCGCCCGAGGATGACCTGTTTATGCTTTTTCTGCTCTGCATTATGTCCCTGAATGTCTCAGGCGGATCTACGGTGAAAATTTCTCTTTTATCTTTTTTTAGGGTGTTTTTTTAACTCTCTCCCAAACTTTTCAAGATATTTTTCAAGTATCAGCGTTGTAAACAGACGAAGTTTGTCGTTACCCATTTAATATTTTATAAAATAGCCTTTTTATATCTACCAACAATTCCGGTTCTTGCTTACCCAAGAATTCAATAAACCTTGCTCCTCCTTCATAAAACAAGCCCCTATTAAAAGGTTCTTTTGTGCCTGAATGATTCCCTTTAAGTTCAAGCTTGCATCTGATTTTATTTTCAATGAATCGCGCAAATCCTTCTACCCATTCCTGCCAAACCATATATTCAAAATCATCTTTACTTAAAATCTGCTTTAATTGGCTACGACATTTGAAAATGTCATCAGGTTTGTTTTCCTTAAGGGCTTTCAGAAATAGAGAATAGGTTTCAGTGAATTTACTGTTCTCGTATGGGAAAGGATAGTTTATTTCCCACATATAATCCTTCTTAGCCATTGCTCTCTGAGCTATTTCTAACTTTTGCTTGAGTTCCTCTGTACCGTTTTTACTTTGATAACAATGCACGAATTCATGAAAGATTGTGGTATAGCCTCCTAGGGAATCAAAGATTTCGCCTGAAATTATACATGCCTCTTTATCTTCGTAACAATTAAGTGGAAAAGCAGCTTTAACTCCTTTGGCGATAGGCATTGGCGTAGGTGCTTTTTTTACAAAAACATATTTCTCCCCGGATGAATCGGTATCAAAAATAAAGAAAAAGCTATCTTCTACAATGGCAATCGGAAATATTTTTTCTAAGGAAGGATGAATATCCTTGATTTTATTGTGGATTTCAAATATCCTCTGTAAACTGCTATCGTATTTCAATTGCGTTTCTTCCATTTGTATACCTCCTATACTTGTTTTCAAATTTATCAACAGCAATGTTAAGTAAAAGAAAAATACCATTATTTTATACAGTCAATTCGCCTCAAGCGAAGCAGGTCTGAAATTTTCATGCTTTTGTTCTCTGTTATCCGTGCAAATCCGTGTCTTTTATCCGTGGTAGAAAGCCCTTGAGCTTTAGCGATTAGGGATTTCTATCCAGCTCTGCTGGGCTAATAACTCTCTTTGTTTTTGTGTTTTTCTTTTCTCGTGATTTTAATCTTTTTATTTCTGTTATCTGTGTAAATCTGTGGCCAAAGTATTATCTTTTTTATCTTTCCCGACTTCCAAACTTCTCTCCCTAAGGCAGAGAGGCAAGATATTCTTCAAGTATCAGCGTTGCCGCATACTTATCTATGTTCCCTTTTTCTTTGGACGGATGTTTCCCGAGGTCTTTTAATATTTTTTCTACTTCTACTGTGCTGTATCTTTCATCCCATAATTCAACATTAATATTAAATTTAAGTTGAATCGCTTTCGCAAATTCTCTTGCTCTTGTAGTTGTCTTGTCATCTTTTCCGTCCGTTCGCAAAGGAAGCCCGACAACTACCGTTTTTATATCGTATTGTTGAAACACTTCTTCCAATCCTTCCCATAATTTGTTGCTTTCCAAAGTTTTTAACGGCTCAACCATTTTGAATCCCG
>JAQTXJ010000088.1 GCA_028688815.1 bacterium
CTTACACCGGTTCTTTTTGCTACACCATCAAATATTGTATAAACAATAGGGATAACTATCAGAGTAAGCGCAGTAGAAACCAGCAATCCAAAAATAACTACGACTGCCATTGGTGCCATCATTTCTGCTCCCATACCCTTTCTAAATGCCATTGGTATCATACCCGACATAGTTGCCAAGGCAGTTATCAAAATAGGTCTTAACCTTATTTTGCCCGCGGAAATAAGAGCTTCTATAATGTCCATTCCTCTTGCTCTCAACTGGTTTGCATAATCTATGAATATAATACCGTTCTTTACCACAATACCGACAAGAATTATCAACCCCATAACAGATGTCATTGAGAGTGACTTGTGCGTAAGGAGCAATCCCCATATCATTCCTATAATTCCTAACGGCACCGTAAACATTATTACAAAAGGATGCATCAACGACTCAAATAAAGCTGCCATTATCATATATACAAGTAATATAGCAAATATAAAAGCTATACCCAATGTTAAAAATGCTTCGTTCATCTTCTGGAATTCACCGCCGAATTCTATAAAATATCCCGCAGGAATATTTTTTCTTATTGTAGCAATCTTTTTCGTAATGTCTTTCGCAACGCCGCCCACATCTCTTTTCTCAATATTAGCCGTAACTGAAACCTTTCTGGTTTGTTCCTCTCTTTCTATTTTAACAGGACCTTCGGTATAAATTATGGTTGCTACCTGTTTCAGGAGTATTGTAGTTCCAAAAGGTGTTGCAATGGGAATATTTTCAATATCTTTAACTTCTTTTACATCAATTTTATTAAGTTTTATATTTATATTTATATCTTCGCCTTTATCCCTGAATCTTGAAGCTATAGTTCCGTAAACGGCAGTTCTAACTTCCTGACCTATCTGGTATGTAGTTAATCCAAACAAAGAAGCTTTTTCTTTATCAATTTTAATTTGTAATTCCGGTTTTCCCTCTTTCATAGAGACATCTACCTCTTTTACACCTCTTACATCTTTTATCTGGTTGGAAATTCGCGAAGAAATATCCTGAAGGACGGGGAAATCTTTACCGAATATTTTTATATCTATTGGAGCACCTGTATTACCGAACATTCCACCACTTACATCGGAAAATTCTATTTTTGCACCTTCTATTTTAGGTAATTTTTTCCTGAGTTCAGCAGTAATATCTGAGGCACCTCTTTTTCGTTTCTTTTTATCCACCAATCTTCCCATTATTGATGCTTTATGTATTGCCGCACCTTCTAGAGTAGAATGTTCTGAACCACTGGTCCCGACAAATGAAGTTACGGTTTCCATTTCGGGAACGGATTTCAAAATATTTTCAATCTGGAGAGCAACTCTATCCGTTTCTTCAAGTGAAGTCCCGATAGGCATTGTAAGTCCTGCTTGAATAAACGGTATATCAAAAGAAGACATAAATTCTTTCCCGATAAACGGGACTAAAAACATTGTAGCAACAAATACTATACCAACAATCGAAAGAACTTTTTTCTTGTGATTGAGAGAATACTGCAAGATTCTCCCATACCATTCTCTAAACTCATTAAATTTTCTCTCCCATGCGATTTGACTGTCTTTCTTTTTGAATAATACAGAAGCAAGCATTGGAACTACTGTAAAAGCTATGAGAAGAGATGCTAAAAGAGCGAACGATATGGTAAGCGCAAAAGCGCGGGACATTTTGCCTGCTACTCCGGTAGCGAATGCAAGAGGAACGAATACCGCAATAGTTGTGAGTGTTGATGCGGTTACTGCCATCAAAACCTCATTAGTTCCATGAACTGCAGCACTTTTACGATCGTTTCCTTCCTCTACTTTTCTATAAATACTTTCAATTACAACTACAGCGTCATCTACCAACATTCCCGATGCAAGAGCTATGCCTGCAAGTGTCATAACATTAAGCGTATAACCAGCGAAATACATAGCAATAAAAGTAGCAATGATTGAGAAAGGAATGGCTAATGCTATGGTTAATGTAGGTCTCCAGTTAGTCAGGAAAAGGAAAACAAATAAAATGGCAAGAATGCATCCCTCAAGCGCACTTGTGCTGGTATTTTTCGTTATATCTTTTATCATATCCCCCTGATCAAATATTGCGTGGAATTGGATATTGTAAGGGATAGTCTCTTTAATTTTTTCCATTTCTTTATTAATTTTATCGGAAACCGTTACGGTATTGGCTCCACCCTGTTTGGTTATTACCATAACGACACTTTCTTTCCCTTGTGTTCTTCCGTATCCCCTGATGTCTTTGTTGCCATCTTTTACTTCCCCGATATCTTTTACCTTTATGGGAATTCCATTTTTATTTCCAATTACCGTATTCTTAACATCTTCAAGTGTTTTATATTCTCCTTCGACCCGTATTGAATATTCTTTGTATCCGTGACTCAGATACCCTGCGCTAAAATTCAGATTGGAAGCCTGGAGCATCGGGATAATCTGGGTAAGTCCAAGTCCGTACGAAACAAGTCTGGTTTCATCAATAAAAACGCTTATTTCTCTGTCTAATCCTCCAGTCAGAGCACAAGAAGCTACTCCGTCTAACCTTTCCAACCTGTCTTTTACTTTATCTTTAACGGTATTGTATAATTCTTTCAAGTCACAATCACCTGTAATCCCGTAAAACGAAACAGGCATCATAGACATACTGAACTTCATAACCAAAGGAGTATTTGCTTCTTCAGGGAGATATTTCTGTATCTGTCCAATCATATCCCTGACATCCTGAGCCGCAAAATTAAGATTGGTTCCCCATTCAAATTCTACCAATACCGTAGAAGCACCTTCTTCCGAAGTTGATTTTATAGATTTTACGCCTTTTACCGTTAAAACGGCTTCTTCTATAGGTTTACTTATTTGCTCTTCTATTTCACGCGAAGACACACCGGAGTAATTAGTTATTACGTAAACCGTAGGATACTCAATATCCGGAAGTAAATCCAATCCTAACTTACTAAACGACATAAACCCAAAAAGAACTATGATAAGAATCATCATAGTTACGGTCACTCTTTTATTTACTGAAAATTTTGCGATATTCATTTATTGCTCCGGCCACAAAAACACTAAAACACTAAATTATAATACAATTTTGTGTTTTTAGATTTCGTGGCATATTTTTTTATTTTTGTATTTTTTACTTGATAATTTTCACTTTTGCACCGTTTGTTAAACCATAATTTCCAAGAGTAATTATTTGTTCTCCAGAATTTATACCTGTTAATATTTCAACAAAATCGTTGTTTTCAAGTCCGATTGAAACTTCTCTCATTTCAGCCATTTCTCCATTCAAGACAAATACAATTTTTCTACCTCCGTTGTCAATAAGTGCTTTTTGAGGTACCACTATAACATTAGTATGTTCTTCTATTATCACATCTACATTTGCAAACATACCTGGTCTTAATTTGTTTCCCGGGTTAATAATGGAAATACTTGCTTGTGAAGTTCTGCTCATAGGATTCAGAACAGGACTTATTTTCGTTAATTGTCCGTTAAAGATATCGTTCGGATACGACGAGACTTTTATATTGGCTTTATTGCCTGTTTTTATATAAGAGATATCATTTTCCGGAATATTTATTTCAACTTTTACTGCATTTATATTAGCAACCATAGCTACGGGAATTCCAGGAGCAACCATAGAGCCGGGGTCTAAATTTAAATTTCCTACAATCCCGGATATAGGAGCATTAATAACGGCAGGTTTAAAATCCATACCTTTTATATTACGGTCTATAAGAGCAATTGTATCACCTTTTGAAACCATACTTCCTTCTTTTGCAACATATCTTATAAGTTTTCCGGTTTCTTCAACAGGAAAAACATAAGCCTGCTCACTGCCGACAATGTTTCCTATATAAGGAAGAGTTTTAGCAATGGAACCATAAGAAGCAACCTCTACCAATACTTCCGTAGGTTCGGCAACTTCTGCAGGTTTTTCTTTTACTTTCTTAAACTTTTCCGAGATACGAAACCCAACAAGTCCAACAAGCGCAATTATTACAATCCACATTACTAATTTTTTCATTATTTCCCCCCTACTGCTTTTTCAAAGGCACATTTTGCTATTACATAATCCGATAATGCTTGCAGCCAGTTTGTTTTTGCCTGCATTAAAGCAAGCTGTGTATCCATTACTTCCAGACTGGTTGCTAACCCATTATTATATCTTTGTTCGACTATTTTAAGTGCTTCTTCTGCCTGAGAAATATTTTCTTTTTGTGACATTACGAGTTTTTTTGCTTGTTCAAGTTGTAAATAAGTTGACTGTACTTCCATCTTTATGCCTTCTTTTATAAGATTAAGTCCGTGTTCTGCCTGGGACAGCTGGTAACTTGCCTGTCGCACTCTTCCCAGATTTTCGAACCCGCTGAAAATCTGCATTTGTGCCGCAAGCGTCACGTTCCAATCCGTTCCCCATTCATTAGTAAAATAAAGAGGTTTTTTATAACCATAATTTCCTATGGCAACAATATTGGGCAAATTGGATGTTCTGTTAATAAATAATGCCTTTTTCGCCATTTCTTTGCGCATATTCATTGATTTAATTTCCGGTCTATTAATTTGAGCGGCTTTTGTTGACTTTTCTAATTCTACTGTAACAGGATCGTAATCTAATTTCCCTTCCAGTTTAATATTTTCATTTTGTTTAAGTCCAAGTAGTAATTTGAACCCGTTTTTTGCAAGTTCCAACCCATCTCTTGCTTTAATCAACTGTGGTTCCATATTTGTTAGTTGAACTTTTACTCTCAATAAATCAAATTTTGAAGCAAGCCCTTCGTTATATCTTTTTTCTATAACATTCGTATGCTTTTGCAATTGCTTGTAAGCATCTTCGGTAATTTTCACAAATTCTTCCAGAACAATAATCCCATAAAAAGTTTTAGTAACGTTAAGTATTAATTCATTTCTGTTTTTTCTGTAATCTTCTTTTGTTGCATCCAGGTTTAATTTGGATATCTGGTATCCACTAATAATCTTACCCCACGTGAATATTGGTTGTTGAACGGTTAATTGGGTAATATAGTTTTCTTCTTGTCCCATTGGAATACTAATAGTATCTGCACCTATTATACCAGGCACAACAGTAAAACCTATTGTATCCCCCATTGGCCCAAATACAGGCATTTGCATCATACCATAGCTTGGGCTAAGCATATCAAAATTGGACGTTTTGCCAAGTTTTGTATAGCTTGCGCTTGCGCTTACTTTAGGCAAAAAGCCTGCCCTTGCAATCATAGTTCCTGCATCAGCGGATTTTACTCCCGCCTGCTCTATTTTCATACTTTCATTATGTTTTAATGCATACTTGACAGCATCATCCAAGGAAAACCTTAAAGAATCCCCGGCGTAGATGTTAGCAATCTGAATAAACAAAAATCCTGCCACTGATATTAAAATCTTCACCTTTTTACTCATATTTTTCTGACAGACAAGAATGTCTGTCCTCCTAACTACTTATTATTTTTTATAATCCCGGTTAAAAACATATCTATTATTAATTTAGCTTCTTTCTTAAAAGTTTTTTTCTCATAAATAATTAATCCGGCAATTGTTGTATGTATCATACCAAAAAGAATATAAGCAGAAGCGTGAGGGTCTATATTTTTAAACACACCCGATTCTATGCCTTCTTTTATAACCCGTGCAATGAGTATTGTCTGATTTTGTAACTTGGAAAGAGTCCTATCTCGCACCCTTTTAACTTGCATTTTATGAAGAAATTCTCCTCGTTCCGGGGAAAAAATGGAAACAAATTCCTTGTTTGTATAGAGATACGATATTATTTGCATAACCACTTCAGTAATTTTTTCAAACGGCGGTTTCTTACTTTCGACGATATCTCTAATCAGAGCTGTAAGCTTATCAAGATAATTTTCCACGAGATCAATAAATAATTCATCTTTACTCTTAAAATGTAAATATATTGCACCTTTTGAAAGTTCGGCTTTTTCGGCAATTTCTTCCATCGTAGCTTTTTCAAAGCCCTTTAGAGCAAATATTACTTTAGCCGCATTAAAAATTTCTTCTCTTCGTTCCTGTTTTTCTCTTTCTTTTCTTACTATTGTCGTCTTTTCTTTCATATCTCAGCTCTCCACATTCTGACCAGTCAGTATTTTTCTGACTACATGGTCAGTTTAATAAATGTAGAAAACTTGTCAAGTTTTTTATATAACAAAAAATAGTAAGCGAAAAATTAAAACAGAAAAAGGATAGATTTAACGCAGAAAAACAGAGAAAATAAATTAGCCCTGAAAACACAGATACGCGAAACAATAACATCTAAAAAAGCAAAGAAAGGAGAGCGTAAGGAATTAGGAAATAGAAGAATTCAACAAGGATTTAAGAGATTGCACGAACACAGTAAAAGGCTTGGAATTATCCTCTAAAAGGCACATAACTATAGTAAACCATCAAAATGCCTTTTCAAAAGCATTTTGTATTATATAATTCGGTCATTTTTCATAATAATCGTAAAATTTTTTATAAATAATAAAAAATAATTTGACAAAAATAGCAAAGAGAAGCATACTGCATCGTAATAGTAAGATGAAAATTAATCTAAAAGTTGTAATATTTCTGTTACTAATTGGAATAGTCATAGATAATAAAGGGATTGCCGAAGCCGAAAATACCAAAGGAAACGCATATGAAAATGCTATAGAACCGGTTAAATATAAAGACCGCAGATTTAATAATCCATTAATCGTATACGAAAAAATTGATGGTGCCGTAAAGTATAGCCATTTAGAAATTTCCCAGGATGGGAAATTAAGTTTTAGTTACGGGGAAAATTCTTTAGAAAGCAGTCTTAAACGAAAGTATTTATCAAGAATAATTGAAATATTCAAGGGAAATATATGGAAAGAAGGCGAAGGTGATAGTTATGATAAATGGGCTTGTCCTGACTCCGGGAATGGAATTATTAGATATAAATTAACGTTCAAGAAAAAGACTTTTTATACTTCATCAAAAGATACTCTTTCTCAGGTGTTTTTAAATATTATTCCCGAATTAAATGATTTGACAGATGCAATTAAGCAAAAAGAAAAAGAATTATGGAAGAGTGTATTAATACAGCATGAGAAGATTCTTTGTGTATGGGAACGAAATGATATATTAGGTATTCGCAAAAATGGGAAGGTTTATTCCATTGGAAAAAAAGGAATCTGTAATTTTGTAAAAACGCTTAAACAAGATGAAATGCAACAAATGATTAATCTCTTCAATGAAAAAAAAGTTTTTGAGTTAGGAACAGTGATGCAAAAGTTTACAGAAAGTACGGATGAAGATACGGTATCCGGAAACACAAATTCAGTTCTTACGGATTCTATGATAAATGAACACGCTGTGCTTATGAGAATAGACATTAGCGGTCCGCTTATGGAAAGGAAAAGTATTAAAATTCCAACTATACCTTACCCTGATTGGACAATAAAACAAGGGACGTCCGTATCTTTTTCAATGCAGTTGAATGTAGATTCCGTAGGAAATGTAATTGGTCAACCGGTAATACTCTCAAAAACAGGATACTCTGATTGGGATGATATGGCAGTAAAATGGATAGTTGAACGCTGGAAATGGGAAACGATTTCTTCCGGGGAAACCCAAGGATGCATAAAAATCCAATTTCCCTCTAATACAATTAAAGACGAGATGCATACCCCCAGCTCTAAATAGTAGCAGTTTCTAGAATGCAGATTTCCAGAGATTAACAGAATAGGAACCACTTACTCCTCTCTATATCAGGCATCAAAAAGACCGACATGCAGGTGGAGATTTCATAGATTTTCACAAGAAAAAACGAAGAGCATATCAGAGAATCAGCAAATCAGAGGGAATGGCAGCAGAACACCAGAAAATCAAAAACAAAGGCGAAAGAACAGAAAATTTTAACAGGGATTTAAAGAGATTGAAAAAAGGATTTATCTACGAATGTCTGCTTATGGCAGGAGGAACAAAAATCCCGTAACAGACTAAATAATAGCTATTTCTAAAAGACACGTTGTCAGGAAAGATGCAAAGCGATTACAATCTTGATGTTTTGCGTTTTTAATTCATTGTAGATTTTACAAGCTTTTTCAGTATTTTCCGTTATTAGTTTTATTCCTTTCGAATCACAGGCTTCCTTAACGCTATCCGCTATTTTCATCTCATTTGAAGGGCCAGTCCCAATTATCAAAATCTGGAGTGGAGTATTAAAAACGTTTTGCAAATCCTTAAGTTGAACTAAGTGATTTACATCTCGCCACCAGCTTGTTTCTACTTTATCCGGATATATAATCAGGTCCCTTCCATATATAACATCATCAACTGTAACTCGACCAAACTCATAATGTTTAATATTTGCCATTGTCGATTTATATACTACCTCTTTTTGAGTTGCAAGTTTTTTCTTTTAAAAAATATTTTTTATTATTTATACTTAATTTTAAGGAATAAACTCCAACAGATTAGGCATAGCACGCCAATGAGCTACAAAAAAATTATAAATCCATCCGTATTGCCGGAAACGGAATACTTGTGAGGTGATAATACCACAACTCAAAAAATATGGATTGAACTCATCTTTTATAAGAGAATTCCACCCCAACATCTATACTCAGAAAATTGTTATAAAAACATTCATAATGAGGTAAATATACCACCGTTATCACGCTATTGAATTTTCTTTTAAAACGCAAAATCCTTATCAAATAATAGTTTTCGAGCATAAGGAATTAATGACATAGATATTGCTATATACATAAAGTGAAAAGGAAGGAGGCTAACATGGCAAACATATATATTCTTCTGCTTCTTGGGGCTGTTTTGAAAACACAGACGAATTGGTATACTGGTCCTGGGAACCATAGTTCTCTTTTGAAATGGGGAAGCAATTTTGACACTTGTTCCAATATAGTTTACAGTCTTCCAAATCAAATTTCTCTTAAACCCTATGGAATTGATACGAATAACTGGAAACTTTATACGATAGAGACAAATGCTTCAATCGGTGGACATAATTTAATTGTGCCCGCAGATATAGACCTGGATGGCCACTACGATTTAGTTGGAGCTTTCTCAAAATTTGTTGTCTGGTACGAACAAGGCGCTTCATTCACTTTTACTAAACATATAATAGATTCGACTTTTATTCTTGGAACTAACGGAACGATATGGCCTTATGATTTGGACAGGGATGGAGACAGCGACATTGTAGCGTCAGGGGATAAGGGATTCTTCTGGTTTGAAAACAACAACACTGTATTTACCCGACATCAGATAGTATCTTCCGTGGGATGGTTTTTTGCAAGAACCGCCGACATTGACAACGATGGAGATATTG
>JAQTXJ010000012.1 GCA_028688815.1 bacterium
ACCCGGGAGATGTGTTACAAGTAAGAAAATCGGTAAAATAATCGTGCCGATAGGATCTATATGCGGGATAGGATTAAAAGTAAGCCTGCCTGCATCTCTTGCAGTTGGGTCTCCTTTTTTTAGCGCTATAAATCCGTGAGCTATTTCGTGGACTATAACAGAAAAGAAAATAATTAGCAAATATAATACTTTTTCAGCAATTAACATAAGGAACGAAATAACGCTACAACAGTAAAAATAATCTAAAGCCTAACTTTCTACAAAACAATTATCCAGACATCTTGCAAGCTATCTCGAATCTTCCGCTTCGCTCCAGATAGAAATCCCTAATCCAGCATAGCTGGAAAGGGCTTTCTATAAGTTAGACTAAGTTCCTGACGGAACAAACTCTAACTAGCCCATCAGAGATGGATAAGTTAGACTAAGTTCCTGACGGAACAAACTCTAACTAATAAGATAGAATATTCCCGAATTCTCTTAAAAAACTAACTTTAAAGAATAAACCGGACAAATTCATAGGAACCGTAAACCATTCGGGTGTTCCTGTGCTATCCTGTTTAGTTTCGTAATCTTTCGGCAAGTCCGGTAAATCTGCAGCTTGTACATATTTATATCCCATAGAAAATTCTACTGCTAATCTTGGAGTTGGGATGAATTTAAGACTTGCTTTAACAACAGGTCCTGATATCATACCGGATATAGGTATAGTGCTGTCACTTGGTGGAGCCGGAACAGTATCAATAAAAGGACGGTTGTAAGATACGGTAGCCAGTTCGTATCCCCCATTAATATAAAAATACAATAATGCTGGTAAAAGATAAATCCTATATCCAAAAAGACCGTCTACGGATTTTATTTCCAGGCTTTGTTTCCCATCAGCTGATTTTCTGGCGGGAGCCCATGTACCATCTACAGAGACTAAAAATCTTTCCAGAAAACTTGAGCGGGCTTCTACTCCGATGGTGTAATTTGAGTGTATTCTAGATTCCCCCTTCTTTACCAGCCATGTATTAAGTTCTTTCAGGGAAGCATTATAATAACCACCACTGAAGCCTATAGCTCCATTAAAGTTTAGTAAAAAAAGTAAAATGTTTGTCATGGCTCTACATACCCAAGTGAGAAAGCCATTGTGATTGCTTTTGGTTTGCAAGCTTTATAACACAGGCCGCAACCTATACATTTTTCAAGTATTACTTTATGTTGATTGTCTTGCAATCCGTCAATAGCTTTTGTTGGGCATACCTCCTTACATTTTTCACATCCTGTACAATTACTTCCGATTATAGCTTTGGGACGCGCTTTTAATTTATCAATTATAGCATGAGTTGAGCATTTGGCTATACATATTCCACAGTTTTTGCATAACTCAAATTCTATTTCCGCCCGTCCATTTTTAATTTCTATTGCCTTGTATGGGCAATTACGAACACATAAACCACAGGTAATACAACCTACTTTACAGACTAACTTTTTAATAAGATTGGATTCAGGAGAACTACAACCTATATAAAGTTTCTGTTCTTTGGGTATAAGAGTAAGTATATTTCTCCGGCAAGTTTTTACGCATAATCCACATCCCGTGCACTTTTTCTCGTCTATAACAGGTAATCCACTTTTTTCCATACTAATCGCGTTAAAAGTGCAAGTCTTAACACAATCTCCAAACCCAATACAACCATAAGTGCAGGATAGAGGCCCGGATGATACGATATTAGCAGCATCGCATCTCATAATCCCGTGATATTCAAATCTTTGTAAAGTCTCTTGTTTCCCGCCTCCACATTGTAATGCGGCAACTTTATGTTCAGACACTTCTATAGATAATATCTCTGATAGCTTTTGTGTAAGCTCATCACCTCCTACATGGCATTTCCCGATTTCTGTTTCATTTTTTACTAATGCTTTGCCATATCCTTTACAATCTATAAATCCACAAGTGCCGCAATTCACTTTAGGCAGACAGTCCAGTATTTGAGATTCCTTTTCCGAGGCAAGTATGCTTAGTTTTGCATAAGCAATAGCCAGTATCGTTGAAAATACTGCCCCGAAACTACCAAGTATTAAAACACTTTGTAACATATTTTATTTTTCCAATCCGCCGATAGCCTTTAGGGCTTACTAAAATGTTTTTTTAGTAATTCTTCTAAATCAGGCTTTGTTGTTTCTTTTAACTCGTACTTTACTCTAATTCCAGGTTTGTTTATATCTATAAACCGTAACAAATCTATAGGAGTAGCAATTACAACAATATCGCAAGGAGTATTGTTTATAACGGTCTTAAGTTCATCTATTTGTTTGGCGCTATATCCCATAGCAGGCAACACTGCTCCGGTAGTGGTATATTTTTTATAAGTTTCCAGTATGGAACCTATTGCATAAGGTCTTGGGTCTACTATTTTTTTCGCCCCAAATCTCTTTGCTGCCACAAATCCTGCCCCGTATGCCATTCCTCCATGCGTAAGTGTTGGGCCGTCTTCAACTATGAGGACGGTTTTATTTTTTATTAAAGAGGGATTATCCATAGTTACAGGAGATTCTGCTTCAATTATTGTTGCCCCGGGATTCGTTTCTTTGATATTTGCTTTTACTTTATCTATGGATGCTTTATCCGCACTGTCAATTTTATTTATTACAATTATATCGGCCATACGTAAACAAGTTTCTCCGGGGTGATAAAGAACTTCATGTCCTGCCCGCAACGGGTCTACTATCGTTACCATAAGGTCTGGTTTGTAAAATGGGAAATCGTTATTGCCGCCATCCCATATTATAACATCTGCTTCTTTTTCTGCTTGTTCAAGTATTTTACCGTAATCTACTCCTGCATATACAATTATATTTCTGTCTATAAGGGGTTCATATTCTTCCATCTCTTCAATAGTACAGACTTTAAGGTCATCATAGTTTTCAAATCTCTGAACTATCTGGTTATTGAGGTCTGCATCATAAGGCATAGGATGACGTATTACGACGATTTTTTTATTTAATGAGAGCAAAACATCTGCTATTCTCCGTGTAGTTTGTGATTTCCCACATCCTGTGCGAACAGCTCCTGTCGCTATAAGAGGCTTGGAAGACTTTATCATTGTATCTTTAGGCCCAAGTAGTCTGAAATCCGCCCCGCATGCTAATACAATAGAAGCTTTGTGCATAACATATTCGTGAGGAACATCGGAATATGCAAACACTACGGAATCCACATCGTATTTTTTTATAAGTTCTACCAACTTATTTTCACTATAAATAGGTATACCTAATGGGTATAAATCGCCACAAAGTTCTTTCGGGTAAGTCCTGTCTTCAATGTCAGGAATTTGTGTTGCAGTAAAACATACTACTTCATAAAATGGGTTATTGCGAAAATAAGTGTTAAAATTGTGAAAATCCCTACCCGCAGCACCCATAATCAAAACTTTCTTACGCATAGTACCTCGCTAATCCCTTAAAATAAGGCGTTGTTTATTTCTTTTTATATTTGTGTATGATATTAAATCTTATCTTATTGTCAAGATTAAAATGGATAATAGAAAAACATAATTAGTTTTTCTTAAAATTACTTACAAATAGACAAGAAGTATATAATAAAATCGTTTTTAAAGATATAAGAAAAATAAAAACTTGACTTATAAAAATTATTATATTTTATTATACTATTAGTATGATGGAATTTTAGGAGGGAAAAAATGTATCTTTTTGCAATTATAGTTATATTTATAATTGGGATATTCGGGATTATTTTTGGCGCCCAAAATACAGCAGTAGTAACGGTTAAGTTGTTTAGCGCTAGTTATAGCATACCTCTTATATCTGTTATAATTGTATCTTTTTGTGCCGGTGCAGTTCTTGCTTTTATACTTGCAATTATAGATGAAATAAGATTAAGAGGGAAAATAGGTAAACAGCAAAAAGAAATGGAACACCTGAAAAAAGAACTCGGAACATTAAAAATTACAAGTGTTGTTGAAGAAGAGGATACCGATTTATCTGAGGGTAAATAGGAAATAAAAGATGAGAAAAATAACCAATATTGAAAAAATTCTGTTTACTCAAACTTCTGAAGAGGAAGAAAAAATATTAAAAGAAATTATACAGGTGGATCCGACAAATGTTATTGCCTGTATAAGATTGGGCAATCTGCTAAGAGAGCGAGGGGATTATACCGATGCATTAAAATTACATAAGAGTTTGCTTGTTGAGCCTGTAGCAGAATTTAAAAAAGAAATTTATGTAAGTATGATAAAAGATTGCATAAGGGCAAAAAAAGATAAACTTGCCGTGCCTTTTGTAAAAGAACTTCAAAAAATAGCTTCTAAAGATTGCAGTGTTCTTGAGTTTTTATATAAATTCTATGAAGAGTTTTCATACTGGGATGAAGCTATAGAATTAAAAAAAAGGATTCTTGCCCTTAAGGGTAAAACGGATAATGGTAGTCTCGCAATTTTATATGCAATATGGGGAAATTCTTTGATAGAAGCGGGAGATACAGAAAGAGGAATAAAACATTTTAAAGAAGCATTGGTTTTAGATAAATTGTGTTTGCCTGCTTTGTTGTTGCTGGGAGATTTTTATTATGAAAGTGGGGAAGAAGAAAAAGGAATTGAACTCTGGCAGCAGGTTGTTGAAAATTTGCCTGCTTACGCTTTTGTTGCTTTTGAAAGACTTGAAAAAGCTTATTATGTAGGACATAATTATTCTAATCTTCTCTCATCATATACTTCTTTTTTGAAACATCATCCCGACAACGTTCATGTGCTGGTAAGGCTTGCCGAAATTTATGAAAAAATGGGTGAGGATGAAGAAGCAATTGATTTACTTGAAAGAGCAGGAGAAGTTAGCCCTTCAAATTTGCTTATTATGAAAACTTTATTTAAGTTCTATTATAATAATAATAGGTATGAAGATATGTTTAAAAAAGGAACTGAATTGTTTTCACTTTCATCCCCTCAATATAAAGATTTTAAATGTTGTAAATGTGGAATGCAGTTCACAAAGTTTGATTTCAGGTGTAGTAATTGTAAAAACTGGCTTACAATAAAGTAATTTGCTTATTTATCTTCCCAATCTGCAATTTTCTGTTTTTAATTTTTAGTATTCCCATTTTAACATTCAGGTAATAGTAAATTACGGACTAAAACCCAGGAGAATGTCCGTATATCTCTGTTCTAAAGGTACAGGGGAAGTTAAAAACTAACCAATTATGTAAGTGTAGTTTAAATTTAAAATGATTGTATAATAAACGAGGCTATTGAATTTTAGAGAAAAACTAACTCTTAATTATTCAGATTATTTTTTCTCTATAGGAATTATGGTTGGCGTAACAAAGATTATGAGATCAGTTGTGTTTTTGGAATCAGCTACGGATTTAAATAATCTACCTAATAATGGGATTCTGCATAAAAAAGGAACACCTGAAACTATTTTTCCCGTTTTCTCTTTTATTATTCCACCGATGACCGCAGTTTGATTGTTGTTTACCATAAGAGTCGTTTTTGCTTCCTGGGCGAGAATAATAATACCTTGGTCGGATGTAGCTTCTGAAGATATATCCGATACTTCAGGATGAAGTTCTAGAACTATCTGATTATCCGGGTTTATATGTGGGGTTACTGTAAATTTCAATGCTACATCATAAAATTCTATAAGTTTATTTCCTGCACGGTCAAGTGTAATTATAGGTATTTTTTTACCTGAAAGTATCATTGCTTCTTCATTGTCCATTACTGCTATTTTAGGTTGAGAAAGAATATGTGCTTTATCTTGCGTTTCAAGCATTGTAATTAGAGCCCCAATACTTAAATCTTTTAGCATAGTGCCAAATGTAACCTGTCCTGCCAAAGGAGTAAGTGCTTTAACTTCTCCCGCTAGGGAAGAATTTATATCACCTGTAGGTATTATTCCTCCCGTTTTCCATGCAATTCCCATTTGGTCTACGATTTTATGGTCTATTTCGACTATTTTAGCCTCGATCATTACTTGTGGAGTAGGAATATCGACTTCATTTATAAGTTTCTCGGCGCGGTATATGGCTTCCGGGACATCCGTGATAATCAACGAATTGCTGCGTTCATCGGTCTTAGCTTTACCTCGCTCGGTTAACATCGAAGATATAGAGCTTTCTATTTTTGAAGCTTTTGCATATTTTACTCTTAAAATTCTTGTTTCAAGCCCCATAATTTCTCTTTGGTTTTTACTTTCTTCCATAGTCATAACGCCGATAATATCTTTATCTTCAACTGCCGTTAGACCGTGGACTCTCAAAACAGTCTGGAATGCTCTATCCCAGGGAACACCTGCAAGTTGTATGGTTATTGTCCCGGCTACTTTTTCCGATGCTACAATGTTTACGTTTCCAAGTCTGGAAAAAGTTCTTAAAACCGTTCTTATATCTGCATTTTCAAAAGATAGGGAAACTAAAGTTTGTCTTTCCGCCGCATAAATTTTATTTCCTGCTATAGTAAGTAATGTTAAAGTTAATCCTAGTATACAAATTTTTATTATCTTCACTTTTCCTCCTTATCGCTTCTTTCTTCTTTAGGTAGTAATTTTAGTGTTATTCTTTTTACGCCTCCGAACCCGTGTAAAGCAAAAACTACATTATCTTTTTCTATTTTTTCCACTTTACCATTCCAGACTTTATCTCCTTCGGATAAGATATAGCCTTTTCCATTGGGATCTTGTGCCAGAGCGTATCGACTGTTAGGACTCCACATTATACCGACAATTATCGCGACACTTACATCAAGCAGACTATCACTGTGACCTTCTACTCCAAGCCATGGTCTGAACGGGTCTCTTTTCCCCCTGGAATTATAGAAAAAAGTTTCTTTTTTGGGAGCGGTAGTGTCTTTCATAACTATTGTGTCTGTGTCTGCCTCATTGACAATGGGAATAGAATCTGTTAATTCGTTTTTCATAGTAGTTATAGGAACTTCAGATGGTATGTTTACTGCTTCTTCTTCGGGGATATTTGGCGTAGAAACATTTGGTGTAGAGGCAGAAGGACTTTTTGCAAATTTAATTTCCAACCTGTTTTCTTCATAAGTTGTTAGATATTCTATTGGCCGTGAAAGGTCTATTACCACTCTTGTAACAGGTGTGGGTAGAGGCTTGTATTGACTGGATCTAACTGAAACAAGAGGAAAATCAACTAAATTAAATTCTTCTTTTGCTCTTAATTTTGAGGTTGCATTTTCAAAGTCTATTACTATACGTTCCGGATTATGAAGGGAAATAGTTTTATAATTATATGCATCCGTAAAAATAACTATTTTTGCTTCCGAAGCGTCATCCTGAAATTTTACTTTATCTACGGTTGCGCCATTTAAACCGGCGATAATAATTATCGGAAGAGTTATTATAAAAAATAATTTTTTCATTGCCTAACTAATGTCATTTTTTCTTTGTTGTTTTTGATGAATCAACGAAAGGTGAACTTGCCGGAAGTGTATATGCAGTAGCTATGAAATCTACTTCTGTATACTTTTCTGCTTTTTTATTGGTGTTTAATTTGAATTTACTAACATTTACGAGTCTTTCTAATGCCGTTATTTTTGATAAAAAATAACCTAATTCGTGATAAGTGCAGTTTATTTTAATTTGAACCGGATTTTCTTTGTAAAAATTTGTTTGTTGCCCCCCTGTAAGTGGTTTGAACAACAAGAACTGAACATTACTAAGTCTTCCTGCTTCAGCTATCCCTCTAAGCAGATAAGGCATTTCTTCTTCGCTGGGCAGGCATTTTGCGAGCAAATTCCATTGATTTGTCATAGAATCTACAGCTATACGTACACTTTTATATCTATTTACATAGCCTTTTGAAGTGTCTAATAATTTCGACACCTCCGAGTGTTTTTTATTGAGTTTGGTTATAGATGCGGATTTAGGCTTAAATAAAAAATTAACGAATAAAAATACAAGAAGAACAACAAGCAAACAGGATAATAATAATTTTTTCTTTACATCATTTGTCATTGTAGGTAATAATTTATTTTAAATATAACCTGTTGTCAAGCATATTTTTTATTTATATTGTAAATTGAAAATATTGTTCCTGTAAAGATTATTTTAGCGGAGTATAATTATTTTTTCTACAACTTTAGCTTTTTCAGGAGTTGTGCAGGCAATAAAATAAACACCTGCCTTAAAGTTGCTTATATCAAGTGGTAAAATAAATTTAGAACTTGTTATGTCAAACGAAGATAACTGCATTATTCTACCGGTTAAGTCATATATTTCTAACTTTCCTCTACTCCCAATTGTAGGACAGGATATTTGTAAATTAATGAATCTTGTACATACCGGAGAGTTAGAGAATATTTTCAAGTGATTTGCGGATGGATTTTTCTCTTCTATGCCTAATCCGTTGATTTTTATTTTTGCATAATGAATGGGATTGTTATAATCAGTATAAGGAACTAATTGATGCCACCAACCCGTATAATTATTATCTGTTTGCGTGTAGATAAAGCATCCGATAGAATCATTTGTCATTGTGAGTTCATAGGGTTTATTTCCTTTGGGAAGTTTGAATTCCATCCCTTCATTACCAATAATTATGAGTGAATCCGGGATATTGTAAACATTAGAGTAATAATCATAAAATTTATTTGCACCACTAGTAAATAGGTAATGCCCTTCGTTTTTGTCCCACTTATTGTTCCCGTTGTCGTCAATGTATATTCCGACTTTGCTTATCAGGGAAGATTTAATACCTATAAACAAAGCTTCAGCATTATTCATAAAATAAAGTTTGCAAGTATTTATAGAATCTCTTGTGTCTACACCCGATATGTCCGAGCCATCTATTACAGTTGCATTGTTCCATTCCGCGCTGTCTATTGTTCCATCTATTGTTGGGGGAGAAGCAGAAATACCTGAAGACAACGAAGTAATTACGGGAAAAGATATAAGATTTTGTTTTAAGGTGTCATTTATTTTATTACCATCGGATAGGAGTTCGGTATAAACCCGAAGTTTATAGTTATTTCCTTTTTCTCCTATAAACATAGGGTTAAAACTTATCTGTATTATTGAGTCCGGTTTGATTAAGCTAAGATTTTTTTCATCTTGGTAGATAATAGTTCCTGCGGATTCAGCTATGCATTTAATCAGGAAATTGTTTTCTTCATATATTCCATAATTTTTAATATTAGCAACGGGAATAATTTGTGTATCCGGTGGGATAATTGTTTGTAAATTTATTGAAATGGTAGCAATATCATTGTACGGTTTTTCTATAATTCCGATATTATCGATGAACCATCCGGTGTTATTTCCTATGCCATCCGATATAAAGTAATATTTTATTAAAACTGAATCCCATAGAGGCAAATAAAAATAAGCATTTTCCCATTGTTCGGAATTTCCTGTGAATACAGGTTCCTGTATAATTCCCCCGGGAGGATCCATAATTATTGAAGTATCGTATCCGGAGAGAGGAGAGAGTAGTTGCCAATTTATGGAGTCTCGAGATATCTTTATGTTTCCTCCATCACATAGATATTCTGTGTTATAAAAATGTCGTATAACCAGAGTTGGATTGGAAAAATTGTAATTTTTAATTTTTAGCCATGACGATAGTAATGTTAACCTTGCGTTGTTCGGGTACAAGCTATCTATTTGCGTTCCGAAGCAATTATTTAATGAATTAGGTATGAACTGTGGATTTACAAATGACCAATTTCCATTATATTTACCTGAATCCGATAAAAAATCTTCATAATAACCATTATAATTCTGAATAATAAGTCGTATTGTCCAATTATATTTATTTGTTTGTTTCCAGCCCTGGTTGTTTGAATAATAATAAGAGTTTTCTGTTGGAGATGTTGTATCGCCTCCTACACCGGGATATCCTGTCATATTTAATACGAACCATACCGGAATAGTATCACTGATGTTTGTTTCGAGGGGGGTAAACTTCCATTCTCCCGTAGAGGAGTAAACAGTATCTGTTTCAGTTAAGGGGTGAGTGATATAGGGAAGTTCATTTTTTTCGTAGCATAAGCTTGCATAATTAAAACCTCCCGGATGATCAGCAAAAATAAGAATTCCTATGATTTTAGATGGGGCATATGGAAGTGAGAACTTTACTGCTATTTTATCATTATTATAATTCCCTACGATATGAAAGGCATCAATTTGACTATTATCATATTTCAGTGTATCAGTAGTTAAAAGAAATATAAATAGGAGCATATATAAAACTTAACATAAATTGGGGGAAGAAAATAATAATATTAAAATGCTAAAAAGGATTCAGTTTTAGTGCTTAATTCCTCTTCTTCGTCCTGCAGCGCGTTCTCCTTTATACTGTAGTCCTTTTTCTCTCTTATAACCGGCCATTTCAGTTTCACTCTGGAATATGGCGCCACCATTTACGATTAAGTTTTTGCAATAAGCGGAACCAACTAGAACAGCATTTGTATCTAACTGAATTTTTCCGATTGCCTGAACTTTTCCTTTAACATAACCCTGGACTATGACATCATAAGCCATAAGGCTATCGCATTCTACATATCCTGTTCTTGTAACAACAACAACTCCATTTGCTAATATCGCACCCTTAACTCTACCTTTTACAGTAAGGTTTCCCTGTGTTTCTATAATACCTTCAAAGTCTGAATCTTCCTGAAGGGTTGGATAGTTTGCACCGAAATTTTGTTCGGTTGCCTGACCATCTCCGGTATCTTCAGCATATTCTTCTTGTTTACGAGAAGCACATCCCAATACTAACACCAACAAACCCGTCAAAATTAAATGCTTTTTACTCATTTCTTCCTCCCATTTAGAAGACAAGAGAGATTATTTTAATAATAATTCCTTTAATAACTACGTCTGGTTCTAGTTTTCGCTCTTTTTACAGCTTTGGTTTTCTTTGCAACTACCGTTTTCTTTCCTTCTACTGTTTTAATTTCACCCATAGAAGTTTTCGTGCTCATCATTGCACCCTTTTCTACTACAAGATTTCTGCACATAGCTTCTCCTGTGACAACAGCAGTCGGTTTTAAAACTAATTCTTCAGATGCCCAAACGCTTCCATCCACTCTGCCTTTAACTATTCCTGTTACGGTTTCTACGTTACCTCTTATTTCACCTATTTCGGAAACCTGGATATCATCATCTAAAATGGCTTTACCTTCAAGGATACCATCAACTTTTACTTTTCTTCCATAAAAAGTACCTTTAAAGACGGCTTCTGAAGGGATAAGGCTGTATCCACCCTGAGACTGGACTTCTTCTGCTTGAGTTTCATCGGTAGCGCCTTCTTCTGTATATCCTAAATCTTCTTCGCCAGTATACTCATCTTGAGCAACTATTAAACTTGATCCTAATAATAAAACGAAAACTAATAACAGCTTTTTATACATCCGTCACCTCCCAAAAATTTATTTTTAAAATAATTATTATCATAAATAGAAAAACTTAGTCACTTTGTCAAGCTTTTTTTGAAAAACAATTTTTAAAATCCTATTTTTTTAACTGTAATGTTAATATAATGGATACAATAATAAAATTTATAAGATTGTAAAGGATTTTTTTAAAATTTATTTGATTAAAGCTACAATTAAGTTTTTTCTTGACACTGAAGCGAACTGAATTAGGTTATTGAAATGATTAAAGGCAGGAAATATTAACAAATTATTGTGGTTTGATGCAGGGATGAGTAGAAAAAATTTCAAATAGGTTTACAGGATAACTTAGAAAATAAGGGTAAAATATTTTGAGTAAATTTTCTTGTTAATTTAATTTTTTGTAACAATTGTAACTAAATGTTGGCAAACTTTTTTAATCTTCCTCATACAATGAAAAAAAAGGAGGGAGATTTTTTTATAGTTAGTGTTATACTATTTATTGCATTTATACTCAGATTCTATAAATTAGATATTCATTCCTACCGTGCCGATGAAGTAGAGAGAATACTCTTTGCTTTAAAACCAGTAATAGAGATATTCAAAACGGATTTTCGTTCACCTATGTATTGTTTTATATTACACTGGTGGATTAGAATTTTCTCGGATTCGGAAATTGCAACTCGCTTACTTTCTGTTTTATTGAATGTTTTTACTATTATTCCTTTATATGCTCTTGCATATAGATTGCGGGATAAGAAAACGGCTCAAATTTTTAGTATATTCATAGCGGTTTCGCCTTATTATATTTTACATTCAAGGGTTGCGGAGAATTTTTCAATATTTTTGCTTTTCATTTCATTGTCCGTTTTGTTTTTTATAAAAATATTTGAAGATAAATTTAGTATTAAAAATTCAATCTTTTATGCATTTTCAACTATTTTTATGCTGTATTCCAGCCCAACCGGGGTGGGTATATTGTTATTTGAGTGGGTATGGTTTTTTCAGAAATGGCGATTTACAAGAATGAATTTAAGAGCATGGCTTATTATTCAGAGTTGTATTTTCTTAGTCTATACTCATTGGTTATCTTTAATTTTTTCGGAACTTTATTCCGGCTGGGCAGCATTTGATCGACTGTCCCTAAAAGGTGGATTTATAGGCAGAATCGCATATGCAATTTACAGTTTTACCATAGGACAGACTATTTATCCCTGGAATTGGAGACTTGTCATTCCCGTGATAATTATATTTGTAGTTATTATTATGTTTGCAGTCAGGACATTAAAAGGAAAATATAGGACATTATCCTTTATTATACCGTTATTTATTATTGGGTTATTGCCTGTTTTTTCAAATCGTGGGGCGCCGGAATATTGCATCGGGGCGTCCATAGCTTATTATATATTTATTGCCGTGGGTATTTCTGTTTTAAAAAAACGGTCTCTTGCGTTAGGAGTTATTATTCTTATTTATTTGAATGGTTGCTCACTTTTTAATTTGTATAAAGACAGGGAATATTTAAATCAAAGTTTTACTGATGACTGGCGTAAAATTGCGTATTTTGTGAATAATGTTGTTGAGTCTTATCCCGAATATATAAAAAATGATTCGTTAAATTTGGAGCGGAATATGCCATTCACTATAGTGGTTTATAGACCGGGACCTTTTATGTGGTATTATAAAAAGGCAGGACGTTTCAAGAATAAAACATCGGATGTTGACTCTTTCCCTTACAAGGTCCCCGAGAAAAGGGCGTTCTATCAACCAGTTTCCCATAATTATCCCAGAGTTCCAAGTTCAGTCGTTGTTTTTAAACCATCTCATCCGAATCTGGTTATAAAGAAAGCTATGAATGCAAATATAATATTCGTAGAAAACATAGAAAGCGGTGCTTTTGCTTATGAGAAAAAAGGGTTGAGTATTTTTAGTAGATGGCTGGATGCTAATTATAACCGATTGTTTTCTGCGAATTTCTGGGAAGATAAAGGATGTAAAGAAAAGAAAAAACTATTAAAAAGAGATTTGCCGGAATGCAGGATGAGGGTTTCTTTGTATACTCCAAAAGTTTTACCGGTTAAATAAAACAGGTAAATTCCCTAATTTATTAACTGACAGGATATGAAAACAACAACGGATTTATTTTTAATAGGTATTACACTTGCATGGGGGCCATGTTTTTGTTCCTGTACGCCTTTGGTTTTGACATATCTTGTAGGCACAGGCGTGGGAGCTAAAAAAAGTTGGCTCAGAGGATTTATAGAGGTGATGGTATTTTGTCTGACCAGAATTATCGTCTATATTTTGATAATAATCATTGCATTTTTAGTCGGGCATAAAATAATAAGAAGCTGGTATGAAATCGGGTACGGTAGATTTCTGTATTATGTTGCAGGGGGCATTAGTATAATATTTGGAATTGTTTTATTAGTTAGTAAAAAGGGAAGCAGTAATTTTTGTTCAAGGTTTTTATGCAATACCAAAAATAAAATTACCAATATATGGGGAGTAGCTTTACTGGGAATTGCTTTGGGAGTGGCGCCGTGCATACCTTTATTCGGGGTTGTCAATTATGTGGTATTTGAAGCGAAGAATTTATCGCAGGCAATTCTTTACGCCGGGTGTTTTAGCGCGGGGATGCTTTTAAGCCCATTAATACCGCTGGGCATAATAGCAAGTGCAGTTCCTTCTTTTTTGAAGGGGAATAAAATTCTTATTTTCTTTTCGTATTTATGCGGGGTAATGCTTGTGTATTTTGGGGTAAAGCTGCTTTTTGGCGGGCGGGTTTTTTAATTAAGACAAACGAGTAGTTATTATTTTAGATACAGGTGAATTTCTTTGGTTGAAACTGATCCGAAAACTCCAAATCCACCACTTAATCCTGATGGATTATATCCTGAAGAGGACATTCCAGGAGGTAAATACTTGAAGTAGTTTTCATCATAAGCTTTAATTTTTATTCTATAATTCCCGCTGTCTAAAGTATCAACTATAGCAAATCGGAGTTTTATTAAACTATCCGGTCCCGGCGAAACAGAAATCTGGGGTATAAAAATACTATCTTCTTTATAAACAGTGAAAAAGTAGAAATCATTTAAGTTTGTTTTGACTACCACAGAGTCCCAGCGTGTAACCGTATCATTATTTGCCGGATGTAATATTATAAAAGAGTCCGGGATAATGGTTGTTCCGGATATGTTATCAAATCCGTTTGCTTTAACACAAATATTAATGGTATCCATAGGATTTAAGACGATTGAATCGGTTGATACATATAGGCTATCTGATAAAGATAAAGTATCTGTAAAACTATTTCCGGATAAAATTACCATTGCATTTTCTATGCATTTTTGGGATTGTTCGGTCAACTTATAAGTTCTATCAACTCTTACTATTTGTATGGATTTCCCTTGTTTCAGTACCGAGAATACATTAAGTACATTATTGTAGTTTTCAACTGCACTATGTTCACATCCTGCCGTAAACAGAGCTAATACCAGTAATAATTTTTTCATATTTTATTTGTTAAAAATTAATTGTTATCCCGTAATTAGGTATTAATATAGGCAATATAGAGATTTCTTGTTTTTTGGGAGGGTCATAATATATTTTATTAGGCTCTTGGCCTTCTTCAGTAATCCAGTCATAAAATAGCACATTTTTCTGTATATATAAATTTACGATTCCCAAATACATAGAACCGTGCCAATGTAGTAGTGGAATAGTAATGCTTCTTTCTGCCTCTATATCAAGTCTATGGGATGCAGGCAGTCTAGAGGCATCTCTTTTTCCTTTTATAAATCCCCAACTATAAGAGTCGTCATCATAATATTGTTTATATCTTGCCAAATCGTTTGCAAAAGGGGACCCCGTGCTTAGATACCACTTAAGATTGAAATTATATTTTTTATAAGAAGTTCCGAGAACTATATTAAAATTGTGTCTTTTGTCATAACTCGGGAAATAATATGAGCTATCCGTGTTTCGTCTTGTAAATCCGAGAGTATAATTCAGCCATCCGTGGACAAAAGAGAAAGACTTTTTGTATTGGAGTTCAATGCCTGTTGCATATCCGTTTGCAACTTTTAAACTTTCCGGTGGAGAGGAGGAAAACCCGAAGTCTCCACCACCTCCTTCTTCTGGCGGGATTAACAAAGAATTATATTTTTTATAATATCCGTCTATAGAAAACTCGCCGTCTTCCCCTATCCACTGGGCTAACCCGAGTGTAAAATGCCATGCTTCCGGGGGAGAATGTTTTGCATCCAGAGGTTTCCACATATCATAAAGCGAGAAGAAAGATTCCTGTGAATTTAATGTATACATAAACTGGTGATATCGTCCAATTTCAAGCTTCAGGGATGTGTTTTGCCTTAAAAGGTATTTAATCCCCATAGAAGGGTCTAATACGGTTTTGTCTACGGTAGAATAATATATTCCTCTTAATCCTGTGCGGAGTGTAAGGAGGGGTGATAATTCCGTTTTTCCCTCTATGTAAGCGGATAACTTATTTGAATAAGTTGTCGGGCTTGAAAAATTATAAATCGAATCAAAAGTCAGTACCTGTTTATCGGTAAATTCATTTTGCATTATATCGAATCCAGTATTTATTGTATTTTTGGGATTTAAGTAATAAGTTAAATCTCCTTTAATGCTATAGTCGGTTATATCCTGATGTATAGAAATTCCTATTGTAGAGTCAATAAGAGTTGATGTATCTATTGGAATTTTCGTTTGAAGGACGCCAAAACTTGTGAAGAACTTACTTGAGACTCCAACGATTTCGCCGTATAATTTTGGAGTAAATATTTTTCTCCATCTTCCAGACAAGCCCTGGTTGCCCCAGTTCATATTTATGCTTCCGATTTCTTCCGTTTTAGTTTCTCCATTTTCAGTTACTTGCCATGGTATGGCAAAATCTATTATATCCGATCCGCCGAAGGCGGTAAGGTTGAATCGGTTTTCCTGTGAAGGATTAAAATTGAATTTTGCTACTCCATCCCAGAAATAGTAAGGCAAACTTATATCGTTATTAAAAAGCTTTGAATAACCCCATACTATGAGGTCAAGATAACTTCTTCTTCCACTTAAAAGAAAGGAGCCTTTTGGGATTGGTCCTTCGACGAGAAGTTTTGAACTTATAAGTCCTACGCTGGCACTTCCGGTATATTTTTTATTATTCCCTTCTTTTGTTTCTACTTCTATGATGGAAGACAGTCTATCTCCGTATCTTGCAGGGAAGCTGCCGGAAAACATTTTCACGTCGGATACGGCATCGGGATTGAACGTGGAAAACAAACCAAACAAATGTGTAGAAGCATTATAAATCGTTATTTTGTCAAGTAACACGAGATTTTCGTCGGGGCTTCCGCCACGTATGTAAAGTTTATTTGAAAGGTCATTTAATGAAATAACGCCGGGCATTGTCTGGATTACTTTCATCAAGTCGCCCTCAAAAAATTTTGGAATTGTCTTTATATCGCGAATCGTGAATTCGGTTTTACTGCCTTCTATATTTTTTTCAAACCCCATTCGTTTTGCCGTAACAGTAACTTCTTTCATTTTTATAACATCAGGTGAAAGTTCAAAATTGAGGGTAATATTTTTTTCTTTTAATTCAATATCTTTTTTGATGGTTTTGTAACCCATATATAAAGCGACTATGGTATATTTTCCGGATGGGACATTCTGGATAATATAATATCCCTTTTCGCTTGTGGATCCTCCTATTGTTGTCCCTTCCAGATAGACATTTGCATAAGCGAGTTTTTCACCGTTAGATGCATCTTTTACAAACCCGTTTATATGAGCAGCGAATGTTTTAACAGAAAAACAAAGCAAAAGAATAGAAAAATATTTCATATAATTTTTATGTATAAATATTACTAAAAAAACATTTTGTCAAGATTTCATCTCTGCAGTTTAATTAGCAATATTCATGACAAAATATTTTAAAAGGAAAGGAATCCGCGGATAACAAGGTTTTACTCTTTATGTCTAATACTAAGATGAAAATACAATTAAAAACATTGCACATATTTTGTGCGATTAAAATGTAGATAGAGATTTTACGGATCAAGACAAAAATACAACTAATTTTTATAAGCAAGAACCCTTAATAAAAAACGAAAAAAAGGAATGCATTAGAGACCAAATAAATAAGATTTATTATAGAATCGTCGCACAAAAATAGTGCAACAAGTTTTCAATATGAAATTAATTCATTTTGCTAACAAATTATAAAATATTAGGAAATATACGAGTTTTTATACTTTTATACTTGACAAGATAATAAAATAGGGTATTGAATAAAGGTGTATTGATTATAACGTTTTAGTAAGAAGTTGGGGTGGGATGGTTTTTGTTCATAGCCTTTCATTTCCAGAGCAGTAAAAAAGGAGAGAGATGGGAAAGAAATTGTATGTAGGGAATCTTCCCTACGAAGTGACAAATACTCAGTTACAAGAGTTATTTGCCAAAGCAGGAAAAGTTGAATCCGTAAATATAATTATGGATAACTTCTCCGGCAGAAGTAAGGGATTTTGTTTTATTGAAATGTCAAGCGACGAAGAAGTCGTAAAGGCATCGGAAATGTTTAACGGCTATGAACTTTCCGGGAGACAGATCGTAGTAAACGAAGCAAGACCGAAACCCGAATTCAAAAGCAGAGAAGGCGGTGGCGGTGGTGGTTATTCATCAGGCGGCGGCGGCGGATATGGTGGCGGCGGCGGATATGGTGGCGGCGGTGGCTTCGGTGGCAGAGGCGGCGGTAGAGGTGGCAGAGATGGCGGTAGAGGTGGCAGCAGAGGCGGCAGAGGCGGAAGCAGAGACAGCGGCAGAGGTGGAAGATAATTCTCTCCGATAAAGCCTAATTAAATAGAATTTTACTAATGGGCAGATTGATGATAAGTCAATCTGCCCATTTCTATTTGTTGTGGGGGATTTTAATTAATTGAATTTTATATAAGTTTCCGCTTTTTTGAGTCTTTTGCCGGGTCTTCCTAAATCTTCTATGCTTTTTATTTTTGAGCCTTCTCCCCGGGCTTGAAGAATCAAATCCGATGTAATCAAGCCGAACCCCGGAACACGAAGAAGTTCGTATTTGTTTGCTTTGTTAATATTGACGGGAAAGAATTCGGGATGGCTTTTTGCCCAGATTTCTTTCGGGTCGGCAATTAGCGAAAGATTTCCGGTCGGGTCAAAAGGAATCTCATCTTCCCTGAAATTATATTTTCGTACCAGCCAATCCACCTGATAAAGACGATGTTCCCTTGTTAAAATCTCATCATTCGTACGCGGAGAAAGTTCGCCGGGCAAATCAGGTTTACCGAGTCCCCGTTGGTATGCGCTGAAATAAACGCGATTAAGGTTTAATTTTTTATATAATCCCCAGGAATATTTTACGATTTCCTTGTCGGTTTCATCGGATGCGCCAACGATAAACTGTGTTGTTTGGGAGACTCTGCTGTAACGCGAGCCTTTTTCTGTTAACTTGCTAATCAACTGCATTGGATGAATAATATCTTTTATGTAGTTTTTCTTTGTGCTTAGATTGGAAAAATGTTTTTCGCCTGCCGTCTCTATATTAACGGAAACGGCATTTGCAAGTGTCACGGAATGTCTTATAGCTTCATCCGAAGCACCCGGGATAACTTTTAAGTGTATATATCCTCTGAATCCTTGTTTCCTTAATATGGAAGCCGTTTCATTAATTTTGAGCATTGTATTATCGGGAGTGCCGATTACGCCGCTGCTCAGGAACAATCCCATAACTCTTCCTGCATTATAATATTCAAGAAATACTTTTGCGAGTTCTTCAGGAGGTATTGCGCATCTTCGTTGATCATTTTCTTCACGAAGGGGACAATATTTACAGTCATTGGCGCATACATTAGACATCAGGGTTTTGAAAAGTAATACTTCCCGCTTATCGGGAAGAACTACCGGATAGACCCATTTGTCGTCTTTTGAACGGTGTCTGCGGTCGGCATCCTGCATACTGCAAGCGCAGGCAAGATCGTATTGTGAGTCCTGCGATAAGATTTGAAGTTTTTCCCGGGTATTGGGAGTTTTGTTTATAACGGCCATTTTAGTAAATTATCGTCCCTGCTTGCGGCAGAGCAGGGACGAGTTTGTTGTAATATTACTGTAAAGCTAGTTTCATTCATCTGTTACATTTGGTATAGATGTTATTACTTTTCCTTGAATGTGGAAATCTCTATTTAGTACGATAGGTTTATGTTTTTTGTTTTTAGATTTAGGTTTCAATACAATTGCATTTGGAGAAGAATGAAATTCTTTTATAGTTGCTTCTTTATCAATCAGGGCAACAACAATATCTCCATTTTCTGCTGTAGTTTGTTGCCGCACAAGTACCAAATCGCCATTATTGATATTTTTTTCGTTCATAGAATCGCCTTCAACTTTGAGTAAAAAATATCTATGTGGCGGTCGTGCTAATTTTGTGGATACAGGTACCGTCATCTCAATATTTTCTTCGGCAAGCATTGGTGTTCCTGCCGCCACCGTTCCAATAAGCGGCACATCAACCGTTTGTGCGTTTGCCTTATCGTCGGGGATGTTTTTTAAAAATCGGAGTTTGCCATCCAACTTGCGTTGCAAAATCTTTTTTTCTATCAGACCGTCAATAATTATTGAAATAGAACGCGGTGATTGATACCCCATAGATACCATAAGTTCCCGCATAGACGGGGATTCTCCTCTTTGCATCATTGAATTGTAGATGTGACGTATTGCCTCTAACTCTTTTATAGAAAATGGTATTTTTTTCATTATACGGCGTTATACACTTTGAATAAAACTTGTCAAGTTTTTTGTGGAACAAATTCCGAATTTGCCGCTAAAACACGAAGGCGCGAAATTGCACGAAAAATAAAAAAATATAGAATTAAAAAATAATAGATTGAAACTCGAATAACGAATTAATGATAAACTTTAAAAACATAAGAAGTGCTAAAATCGTATTTTGCTTTAGTGGTATTTAGTGTATTGGTGTTTTTGTAGCTGGTTGATGAATCGCAGAAGGAAATAAGGATTTTTGTTGACAAGGTAAGTTATTCTGGGGTAGGTTTAACACAATGAAAATAATTTTTTGTTTGGTGGCTTCACTGTTTTTATCAATCCCATTATATGCGGATATGTATGAATATGATGACTCTGTGCAATTATATATTCCAAAGGAAAGCGTTGTCTCTGCTGAAAAAATAGAAGAACCAATGGAAAATACGGGCAAGTGGATAACAATTGTTACTCGTGAAGACATAGAAAAAAACTTTGATATTACAGTGCTGGAGGCTATAAGAAATTTTTCAGGTCTTCATATAATTCCGAGAGGCCCTTTTGGCGGATATACGGAAACGCATTTAAGAGGTGGAAGATCCGGAGACGTTTTGGTGCTTATTGACGGTGTAAAAGTCAATAACCCTGCATCTGTTAACAGGAGTTTTGATTGGGGTACACTTTCAACTTCTGCTGTAGAAAAGATAGAGATAATTCGTGGCCCTCAATGTGCATTATATGGTAGCGATGCAATTAGCGGGGTAATTAATATTATTACCAGAAAAGGTCAAAAAATTGTGACAGATAGCGGTAAATCATCAGTGATTAAAAGTTATGGAGAGGTTGTTTTAAGACCATGTTTTATCCCTACTGCCATAAAAGGTATGTATAGTATTTTTAGTGAGCGAGCTGGGTTCAGCGGCGCAACAAGCAATTTTGATTATTCGCTTTCTCTTTTTAATATTAATTCGGGAGGTTTGTCTCAGGCATTAGGCCCCGATAGTTTACCTGCACCGGAGAAAGATGGATATGTCAACAAAGAAGCGTTTACCAAGTTAAATTTTTACCCGTTCAGTAATTTATCAATTGGATTAACTGGAGGGTACAGGGATTCAAAAACGGATGTTGATGCAGGACCATTTAGGGACGATTCTAATGCCGTGACTTCCGTCACTTCTAAATTAGGTAGTTTTTTTATAAACCATAAATTAACAAATTCTTGGAATTATAAGTTAAGCGTAGCAGCAAATAATATAGAAACGACGAATAAGGATGACCCCGATATGATTGACAGTACAAAGAGGAATGATTTTTATATGGGAAATTATATTGGAGGGGAATGGCAGAATAATTTTAAGATTAATAAAAATCTTAATTTAGTAACCGGTTTTGAATATGCACAAGAGTCCGGGAAGTCTTGTGGGTGTGAGCGAAATATACATACTCAAGATACTACTAATTTGCCTCTTAAATATCTATCTAACCGCAGTGCATATATAGAAATTATGCCTAATTACAGGAACATATTTTTTAATCTTAACGGTAGAATTGATGATTATGTAGCATTTGGAACTTATAAAACATGGCAGGCATCGTTGTCTTTTTTTGTTAATTCTACTCAAGTTAAAGCTAACTATGGGATTGGATTCAAGGCGCCTTCTCTTTACCAGTTGTTTAGTCCCCAGTATGGTAATAGCGAGCTTATTCCTGAAACGAATCATAGTTTTGATGTAGGAGGAGAAAGCAGGTTTAAGAACGGGATAATGAGTATAACGTATTATCACCAGCATATAGTAAATTCCATAGACCTTCTGGATAGATATAGGAATAGAGAACCGGGGCTAGAAATATGTACGGAGGGAGTGGAGATTTATTATCTTCTGTATATTACGAAAGACATAAGCACGGACATATCATTTACCGGTCTGGATAAGATAAATGATGCAAAGGATTATTTACTTTTACCTTCGCTTGATTATCGGTGGGGAATGAGTTACAAATGGTTTAATGTGAAATTTTGCTGTATTGGAAAACGCCAGGACATTGATTATTTAAACGGTTCAACAGGGATTACGGATGTAAGGTCTTGTTCGCATATAGATTTAACGAATTCTTTCAAATTCAATGGAATAAAAATCAAGTTAAAAATAGAAAACCTGATAGATGATAAATCTATGGAAGCAGAAGGATATACTGCGACAGGGAGAGGCTTTACCATCGGGATTTCGTATTAAGGTTTTGAAAAATTAGAAAATTGCCAACTTTAGATGGGTGGGTAACCGGATTTGAACCGGCAACATCTTGCTCCACAGGCAAGCGCTCTAACCGAGTTGAGCTATACCCACCACATATTACAAATCAAAAAGAAAATATCAAAACTCAAATAAAAAAATAAACAACTAAAATTCTATCTTAAATCTAAACTTCGTGATCTATTACCAAGCATTGAGTCCCGCCTTGGCGGGATTGTCCAGCTTCGCTGGATAAGAATCCCTAATCCGCCTAAGGCGAAAAGAGTTTCTTACAAAATCTAAAGCGGGAGACGAGACTCGAACTCGCGACCCTAACCTTGGCAAGGTTATGCTCTACCAACTGAGCTACTCCCGCATATACATATCAAATATTAGGAATTAAATATCAAAAATTAAAAAAAGCAACAAAAAAATTAAAAATCTCATAATAAAAGTTGGAATAGACCTCTGGTTCACAAATTCAAGTATCGGAATTCTAAATTAGACTTAATGAATCAAGTTTTTATAAATTATAATATTATCCAAGTTTCCCGCAACAATTTTTGTATTTCTTACCTGAACCACAAGGACATGGGTCATTTCTGCCTACTTTATCATCATTTCTTTTAAAAGTAACTACAGTTGACTGTTCTTGTGGTATTTCATGTCTACCTTGCATACCGCCAAATCCACCGCCCATATTTCTATGACGTTCAACTATAGCAGGTGCAGGTGTTTGAGCATTGGCTACGTTCATAGCAGCAACTTCTTCTTTAACGGCTTTTGCCTGTGATTGAGCATTTTCATCGGCTTTTTGTTCCGCTTCTGTTCTTAGTCTAAGAGCGAATAGATTTCTGACTGTTTCTTTATTTACATTAGCAAGAAATTCTTCAAAGTACTGGAAAGCTTCTCTTTTATATTCAATCAATGGGTCTCTTTGTGCATATCCTCGTAAGCCTATACCTTCTTTAAGAGCATCCAATTCGTATAAGTGGTCTCTCCAGTTCTTATCTATAACGTGTAACATAACCTGTTTTTCAAGGTCGCGCATAGTATCTGCTCCAATTTGTTGTTCTCTCATAGCATATAAGTTCAATATAGCATCTGTTAATTTTTCTTTTAAATCTTTTTTATCGGTATGTAATTTTTCTTCTTCGGAAATTCTGAAATCAAACATAAAAGTGGTTCGCAATTCTCTTGAAAATCCTTCCCAATCCCACTTTTCAGGGTTATCACCTTCTATATAAATATCTATTATTGTATTTATGGCTTCATCAATTCGTGCTTTTGCTTTTTCTGAAAGGTCTTTGCCTTCAAGTATTTCATCTCTAAGACCGTATGTAGCGTCTCTCTGGTAGTTCAGGACATTGTCGTATTCAAGAGCATGTTTTCTAATATCAAAGTTCCACATTTCAACTCTTTTTTGAGCGCCTTCGATTGCGCGGGTGATAAGTTTGTGTTCAATAGGCTCATTTTCTTTCGGTCCCCATCTATCCATAGCTCCGGCAATTCTGTCAGAACCGAATAACCGCATTAAATTATCTTCCAGTGAGAGGTAGAATTTTGAGCTTCCCGGGTCGCCCTGTCTTGCGCATCTTCCTTTAAGCTGACGGTCAATTCTTCGTGCTTCGTGTCTTTCGCTTCCTATTATGTGCAATCCGCAGGGAAGCGCTTCCGCACATTTTTCTTTTCTTGTCCCTGTGGGGCACTTCGAACAATCATCCACACAACCTATACAACACTTCTGGCAATGTATTACATCGTCGGTTAATTTGATGTCCGTTCCTCTACCTGCCATATTTGTGGCGATTGTAACTCTACCCTTTTGTCCCGCGAGAGAGACCACTTCTGCTTCTCTCTGGTGTTGCTTCGCATTTAATACCTGGTGAGCTATACCTTTTCGATTAAGCATACGAGATAAGGTTTCCGAGACATCAACGGAAGTAGTTCCTAACAGGACAGGCCTTCCCAACTTGTTCATTTCTTCTACTTCTTTTATAATCGCGTCATATTTTTCGCGTCTTGTTTTATATATGGCATCCTGATATTCAATTCTTCTGATTGGTCTGTTAGTTGGAATATTAATAACTTCCAGTTTATAAATATCAAAAAATTCTTTAGCTTCCGTCATCGCGGTTCCCGTCATACCTGCCAATTTTTCATACATTTTGAAGTAATTTTGCAGAGTGATTGTAGCAAATGTTTGGGTTTCGGATTCAACTCGCACTCCTTCTTTAGCTTCAAGTGCCTGGTGCAAACCATCCGAGTATCTTCTGCCCGGCATAAGTCTGCCTGTAAATTCGTCAACGATTATGACTTTATTTTCCTGTGTAACGTAATCTACGTCTTTTTCAAACAAGGAATATGCTTTTAATAATTGGTTTATAGCGTGCAAGCTTTCTGATTTTTCGGCATAACTTCTTTCCATTGCCTGTTTAGCGACAAATTTTTCTCTCGGCGATAATGCCTGGTTTTTATCTATGATAGGTAGCTCGTAGAATAAGTCCGGCAATGTAAAGAAATCCTGGTTTCCCGGGGAAATAATTTCTCGCCCTTTTTCCGTTATGTTTACGGCGTTTCCTTTCTCATCTATAGTATAATAAAGTTGTTCCTCTAATTTATGAAGTTCGGTTTCTTCTTTTTTGATGCTTGTTTTTTGGGCAAGTTCTCCGCCGATTAATTTCTTTTCCGTAACTTCAAGTAGTTTTAATACCTTGCCTTCTTTTTTAAGTTTCATTAACTTATTGTTTTTGGGAGAACCTTTTTGAACGATAAACAATTTTTTCCCTGCTTCTTCTTCCTTGTCTTCGTTTAATAGTTTTTCGGCTTCAGCTACCAATTGGTTACAGAAGAGAGTTTGTTTATGAACCATACGTTCAACCGTAGGTTTAAGTCTTGCATATTCTCGGTTTATGACATGTTCAACCGCGCCGGAAATTATAAGCGGCGTTCTTGCTTCATCAATAAGAACGGAGTCAACTTCGTCTACGATGGCATAATTGTGCCCGCGCTGGACTTTGTCTTCCAATCTCCAGACCATATTGTCTCTAAGGTAATCGAACCCAAATTCATTATTGGTTCCATAAGTAATATCGCAGTCATAATGTGGTTTTCTTTCTTGCGGACTCATTCCATTCTGTATGCACCCTACCGAAACGCCAAGAAAATTGAATACTCCACCCATCCACTGGCTGTCTCTGTTTGCAAGATAATCATTTACGGTTACAAGATGACATCCGTTACCCGTAAGTGAGTTAAGATACAATGGCATAGTGGCGACAAGAGTTTTCCCTTCACCTGTGGCCATTTCGGAGATTTTCCCCTGGTGTAAAACTATTGCGCCGATAAGCTGGACATCAAAAGGAACCATATTCCATTCCCATTCCCTGTCCGTAACCATCCATCTCCTGCCGACAAGTCTTCTGCAGGCGTCTTTCACGACGGCATAAGCTTCCGGGAGTAAATCGTCTACTGTTTCACCGGCTTTAATTCGTTCTCTAAATTCGATAGTTTTATGTTGAAGTTCTTCATCTGTTAGGGTTTGCAGGGTATTAAAGACTTTATTAATTTTTTCTACGGTAGGTAATATTTTTTTGACAACTCTTTCATTGTGAGACCCGAGTATACCAGCTATGGAGGTTAAAAAATTAGCCATATCTTATTCTTTATTTAACTCCTCTGACAGGTCTTTTGTTATGTTGGGGAACTCCTCAATGGCTTTTTTATCCACCCAGATTCTTATTTCGCCTGCTTTATTTGCGCTGAATGCCCATACATTCATATTTCTGTCATTGAAAATATTGAATATGGTTGCGGCTATTCCTTTTTTCTGGGCGAGGTTGCCTCCACATAATACTATTGTAACTAATTCCTCAACATAAACATTAGGATAAAGCAGCCCCTGCATCTGGATTTCTTTTGCAAGTCTTCCGAGAAAATAAGTAGCTTCTGCCAAATCTCCTTCATCGACCTCTACTAAAATATCTACTTTATCTTTGCCGGGGACACTGAAAACATTTAATGATTCTATGTTTATGTTATGTTCCGATAGTGTGGTGCAAATCTTAACTCCAACACCGGGTTTGTTCAAAACTGAAGATAGCAAAATAAAAGGAGACGCTTTATCTATTTTTACTTCTATTTTAGAATTGGACATAACAGACAGTATTAAAAAATTAAAAACGCGATTTGTCAAGAGTTTTGTTAGTTAATAGAGCTTATGGTTTTTTCGGTTTGAAATGTTATAAATAATCGGTTAATTCTCTTAATTTAAATTACCCTACTGGGTTGGTTGATGCCCATCTCAGCTGGACTTCAATCACTGTTAAAAGTAAATCTGTTCTTTTTGTTCTTTCTCAATTTTTTACTCTCTATTCTAAACTGTTCTTTTCCGTGTAACTCTTTGGTAATAAGCTCTTTCAGCCTGTGGTGGATTGCTTTCAATCCCTGCTGGAAAATAAACCTGTTTTCTTTTCTCTGCGATCTCTGCGACGGAGTTTACCCCGCTATGTCGAAGATCCCGCTTTGGCGGGGCGGTGAAAATTTCTGTTTTTGGCAGGTGCGTCCAAAAAATTTCAGGAGTATAATTATTAGAATAAAGGCATCACGTAAGTCCTCACTAAGAATATAATAGTCCCCGCGACAAGGGGAACTATCAGGTTATCGTCTACCGTTTGTTCATTCATCCTGAATTCCACGACTTCAGCCGTCATTGCGCCAACACTTGCGAGCAGTGCTTCAAGCGGAGAAACAAAAAACATCGCTCCGATAAAAGCAAAAAGCGTTCCCACGAGCGTCCCTTCTATTAGTTTTACCTTGCTAAACGGGTGTTTAAATTTTCCAATACGTATGCCTGCAATATGGGATATTGAATCGCCAAGCGCAAGTATCATTATTGATGCATAAGCTATATCTGCGGGGAAAAGCATTAACACAAGCAATGTGCCGGCAAAAAAGTAAATCACCCCTCTGCCGGGGAATCTCTTTAACTCTTCTTTTCTTTCAAATTTCAAAAGAAACCAGTGTATTACCGGGATTTTGATTCTTTTTGCTACTATGGAAAGTATAATTCCGAATATAAGGATAATGAATATCCTTGCAGGATTAAGTATGCCGTATTTTATAAGGAATAAAATTAAAATACCTACGGATGCATGAAACAACTGCCTCCTCATTTCCGAAGTTTTAAGCATTTCGTATAAAATATATTATAATAAAGAAAAGTCAAGAACTACAAATTTCTCAAAATTGTTTGCCCACTGTCTGTCATTCTGATCCCGATTTATCGGGAGAACTTGTCCGCCGGCTTGCCTACCGATCTTTTTGCCTGCCCGCCGTTTGTTTGGAGGGGCAGGTCTGTTTGGAGGAGAATCTCTCTATTCTTCGTAGGGACACAGCGTGCTGTGTCCATTCTGTTTTTGAAGCCGGGTGTAGGGACTTGATTCATCAAGTCCTTTCTGTTTTTTGTTGGTTGAACGACAGCGAAATCCGCCTTAGGTGGAGTAGATGAGAGCACGTGCTCTCATCTCTTTCTGTTTTTGCCACAATACATTATAATAATGAAAAAAAAGAACTACAAATTTGGATTGACAAAGATGGATTTTAATAATATATAAGTGTAAAGATAGTGGGTAAAATTTAGGAGGCAAGATGAAAAAATTCTGTTTGATTGTTACGGGATTATTTATGTTTGCAAAAATGAGTTATGGACAGGTCATAGATAGCGTTGGAGATGTCGGGAAATATACGTCTTTGTGTATGCACTACACCGGAGTATACCATCAGTACTTTTCTAATTCCGGATTTGCCGGCAGTTATTATGATGTGACTAATGGAAATCTTAAGTTTATTAACGACCTGGGAATGGCACCCGGTTATTGGGATATGACCCAACCTATAATTGTAGACAGCGTCGGAGACGTTGGACAGTTTACTTCAATTGCCGCGTGGTTTGATTCTTTGGGAGACTCGACAAAAGAAAGCATTTTAATTGCTTATTATGATGTAACTAATGGGGACTTGAAATGCGCATGGAGAAGAAAGTATTTGTCCGACACTTTTAATTTATCCATTATAGACAGCTCGGGAGACGTTGGGCAGTTCACTTCGATTTACGTGGATACGTTAAATAAAGTGCCTTATATAAGTTATTATGATGTGACTAATCGGGATTTGAAGTTGGCTTATTTTAAGGATTCTGCGTGGGTGATTCAAAAAGTTGATACTGCCGGAGATGTCGGGAGCCATAGTTCCATAGATGGATTTATAGATACGATTTGTATCAGTTATTATGACAGCACAAATGGAGACTTGAAATTAGCAAGATATAATGGGGCGAATCTGCAAATTGAAAAAGTCGACACAGCTGGTGATATTGGAGAATATAGTTCTATGTACGTTTCCTCATGGGGTTGCATATATGGGGTAACTATTTATTATTACGATGTAACTAACGGAGACTTAAAAAAAGCTTCTAAAAATAAAGATAGTCTAAACTGGCAAAGCTATAAAATAGATTCAGTCGGCGATGTAGGAATGTTTATCAATAAAACTAAAGGAACTGCTTTGTGGAACTTGTTGTTTTATTATGATAAAACCAACGGGGATTTACGATGTATAGGATGGTGGGATCCGACGGATTCTGCCGGAGACGTAGGAGGATATATCTCAGGGGTAGATTTTCTGGGCGGTATGATGGTTATATATTACGATTTCACAAAAGGAGATTTAAAAATGTTTCGTTATTTTGAGGTTGCAGTGGAAGAATTCAAACTCGTAGAGACAGATTATAATCTGTCTCTCTCTCAAAACCCATTCTCCCACTCAACAGTCATTTCGTTCTCTGTAGGGAACAGTCGGGACTGTTCCTTGAATATTTACGACATTGCAGGAAAATTAGTAAAGACTTTTCCAATTACCCAATTACCTAATAACCAAATAACCTATGTCACATGGAATGGCACCGACAATAACGCAAACGACCTCAAAACAGGCATCTATTTCCTAACCCTTTCTACCGGCGCTTCTAAAACAACAAAGAAGTTAACGATTATAAGGTAAACAATTTTTCTGTTTTTTTGTTTATCTGTGGCAAAAAATTCTTTCTGTTCTCTGTGCCCTCTACCTTCTCTGTGGTCTCATTCTATTTTTTTATCTGTTCACCCATCAACTGTCTGTTCTCTGTGCTCTCTGTGGTAAGAAGCTCTTTCCGCCTCTGGCGGATTAGAGATCCCTATCCAGCTTGCGGGGTTAATCTTTCTGTCTTTTCTGTTCTCTGCGACGGAGTTTACCCCGCTTTGTCGAAGATCCCGCTGTGGCGGTGGGCGGGGCGGTGAAAAAATGATTTTCTATTTTCAACGGCTAACTTTTTTCACTTCTTTCAACTTATCGTTTATAAAGTATAAACGGTACAAAGAAGGTTTTTTTATTTGAGGTGTTCCTATTTCGGATTCTTTTTTTAATTTGTATACCAGTGTTGTGATTTTCTGTTTCCGCTCATTTGTGTACCACGATACAACATTATTGGGTTTCCCGATTATACTGCTAACTTCTTTTTTTGACATTCCCATAGAAAGATACTTGAGCTCTTCTTGCGTATGGACTCTTGCCGCACATCCCGAAACTAAAATCAAAACCCCAATAAATAAAAACTTCATAATCAGCTGCATGCTGTCAATATTTAAATTTATGTTTTCCGATTTTTATATTTTTCTTGTTTAATTCCTTCTCATATGGACGCCGTAATTCAATTAAATTCAAAACATTGTATCCATGTTTCTCAAGAAACTTAATGATTTTGTCGTTATTTGGATGGACCCAGTTGTAAACAGTGTCATTGCCCAATTCTTTAGCTGTTTTTTCCACTTGTTCATATAATGAGGATGCGATTTGTTGCCTGCGATACTCAGGTATAACATAGATAGATTCAGCCCAGACAACGTCCTCTTCAATTTTACATACTAAATAACCTATAATCTGATGTAATTCATCTTCTGCAACAAAAATAGAGTATTTCTTGTTAAAATAAGATTTCAATTCGGAATGCGCTTCACTTTCCGACAAGCATAATTCGTGATTTTTTAATTTAGCTAATTCCTTTCGGAAAGCTATTACAAGCGGTGCTATAGTAGCAATATCTATTTCTGTGGCTTGGCGAATATGCATAAAATCTCTCTGTTTAAGTTTACTCCTCCGCAATAAGCCTTTTTATCCTAATGGGGATATTAAATTATTTAAAATTTATATCTGATCAACTCGGCTGTCCACATACCTACATGATATTTTACCAAACCAACATGCGGTGTGTACCAATATTCTCCGGTAATATTAGAAATTTTTATAGAACTATTGAAATCTCCGGCTGGCAGGGAAAGTTGCAAATTTGCTTCTTCTACTTGTGAAATTACTTTGAATCCTCCTTTCTCTATATGGAACCACCTATTCCCGGTTTTAAAAGGAGCTTTTAGTAAAATTGTATAACCCGACGTATCTGTGGGAAAAGTAGAGTACTCTCTAAACTCGTTATCTAAAAAAATCCAATATTTCTTATCATCAAATACTATTACCTTATAACCGGTTTTCCCTTCCCACGAGAAAGAATCTATTACATAAATACTGTCTACAAAAAAACTAGGTTCAGTATCCGCTTTCATAATTGAAGGGTAAACCTGATAAACCCATTTATATCCTGATTTAAAAGGCAAGAAATCCTGAACAACTGATTGACTGGCATTTATATACTCCACACTATTTATTATAAACATTAACACAATAAGCCCTAATCCTATTTTTCTAAACATCTTTCCTCCTCCCTTTATTATTAAGGAAATAGTAGTACCATCAATGCTTCTTTTTTATAATTTGTCAACAAAATTTTAGTTGGGAGGCATATCCCTATTTTGTGTTAATCCTGCTCGCTGGTCCGTTTGGAGGGTGGAAGCTCGTGGGTTCAAGTTTATATCTCTTTAAATTCTTAGCCAGCCCTTACCTGCCCGCCTTTGGAGGGGAACTTTAGTTCTTAGAGATTTTTATCCCGTAGCGAAGCGTTGGATATCCCGCGAAAGTCGAAGCCCCCGGTGACCGCTTAGGCGGCGACATCCAGCCTTGGTGGTGACGGGAATCTATCCAATCTGATTTGTCTGTCCTCTTCTTCGCATTCCCAAAAATCCCCTTGACTTTTCTCTATCCTCGCTTTATATTGAAGTCAGTTCTTTGGAAGAAGATAAGTATAGAAATTTTAAGAGAGTATAGATACTATAGGAGGCGTAAGATGAAAAAAGGTATATTTCTGTTCGTTTTGTTGAGCATCACAACCGTTGTTTATGGATGGGATGGCAAGCGAGATGGTTTTATTTTAGGTGGTGGATTAGGTGGTGGGAGTACTATATATAAGCAAACCTTGAAAAATATTTATTCGGGAGCACAAATAGAAAGTGACGTAACAACAAGTTTTAGTTTTCAAACTAATTTTCAAATTGGTTTTGCACCGTCGGAATACTTAGAAATTTATTGGTCAAGTAAACAATCTTGGTTTGGATTGACAAATATATATGGAGATAAAGTTATTATATTAACTGGAGTTGCAGGAGTCGGAGTAAGTTATTTTTTCTTTAAAAATGCTCCCTCTCCATTTGTAAGTGGAACGTTGGGGTATTCAACTTGGGGTACTTCTGATGAGACTTCATATGGGGTTGGAATGTGTATTGGTGGAGGATATGAGTTTTATCCTCATTTCAGCGTAGATGGAGATATAGTATGGGGAAACCCTAGTGACACACAAGGCGGAATAGAGTTAACTACTGGTGTTGTAGGATTAAGGGTAACTGTTAATGTGTGTGGGTATTAAATATTGCATATAGTATATATATTGCCAAGTGCCACACCCGGGAATTCTTGAAATCAGCGCCAGCAACTATTTATTTTCTATTAGTATAAAAAACTGATATACCCCATATTTTCCCCTTCCAATCTTTTCTTTGCGGTAAGAAGCTCTTGGACGAAGTCCTTACTTACAAGCCATTATATGTTAATTAGGGATTGTTGTCCAGAGTCTTTTACTGGAGAGATTTCCTATCCTGCTTTGCTGGACTTAGCGAGAGAATCTCTTTTGTCTATTTTTTTATCCTGTCAATCCTGCCTGCCGTTCTTTTTGGGCAGATCCTTTTTCTCTGTGTTTTGCTTTTTCTTTAACTCTATAACTTTCCTGTCTTTTTATCTTTTTCTGCGATAATCTGCGTCCATCTGTGTCCAAAAAACTTTCCGTTATTTGTGTTCTTTGCGAGCGGAGTTTACCCTGCATTTTGCGGGGCGAGAGGGTTTTGTTTATCCGTGCAAATCCGCGTTTATTTGTGTTTATCTGCGGTTAAAATTCTTTCTGTTTTTCGTCCCCTTTATCTTCAATTTGTATTCTGTGCAAATCTGTTTTTATCTGTGAAAATCTGTGTGCAAAAATTTTCTGTCCTTCGTGTTTTTGTGCTTTTGTGGCAGGCTTTTAGTATAGTCCGTTAAACTTTTTCCTTGCTAATCTCTCCAATCGCTATATGTTTTCCCCTAACTTATGCAAGAACCCAATTATACACTCAACATCTCCCGCGAACTCGCCTTAAAAGACCAACAAGTCGGAAACGTCCTATCCCTCATAGACGACGGTTGCACCGTGCATTTTATCGCCCGCTACAGAAAAGAAAGAACAGGCAACCTTAACGAAAATGTAATAAGAGAAATCATCGAACTCAAAACCAAATTAGAAAATATTTATAAAACAAAAGTAACCGCATTAACCGCTATTGCCGAACAAGGTAAACTAACCGAAGAATTACAAAATAAAATCGAAAATGCCCAAACCTTAGTCGAAGTAGAAGACTTATACGCCCCTTACAAGAGAAAGAAAAAAACCAAAGCCGATATTGCCAGGGAAAAAGGTTTCGATGTCGTTGCTCAACAAATTAAAGACCAGCAAATCATTAATATCCCGCAAGAACTTTTGGCACTGTTCCCTGAAGAGGAAATCATAACCGGCTCAAAAGATATCGTAAGCCAGGACATTGCAGATAATCCCGTATTAAAAGATTTTGTCCGACAGTATTATGTGAAATACGGTAAAATCGTTTCTAAGGCTGTAAACCCAGATAAACTTGACGAAAAACAAAAAGAGGAAGCTTATAAATTTAAGATTTACCAGAGTTTTGGCGGAAATGTTACTACCCTGAAAAGCTACCAGACTCTTGCCTTAAATAGGGGAGACAACCTTGGAATTCTAAACGTGGGTATGGATAAAGATGACAACTTTTTTGAAACGTTTCGTAAAAAGATAATCGTTAAACCCGATAATACTGCGCCTCTTGAGGAATGTGTTAAAGACGGATACGGCAAGATTTTTGCGTCTATCGAAAGGGAAGTTAGAAACATCCTGACCGAAAAAGCGAACATTGATGCGATTAAAATTTTCCAGGCGAACCTGAAAGAACTGTTAATGCTAAAACCTCACTACGGAGAATCCGTTCTGGCGATTGACCCGGGTTACAGGACAGGCTGTAAAATATGTATTCTTGATAAAAATTCTGCTCCTGTTTATTTTTCAAAAATCTTTTTAGACAAGAAAGAAGAAACTCTCCAAAACCTTAAAACCTTGTTTTCAAAACACAAAATAGACGTTATTACCATTGGCAACGGCACTGCTTCGGGAGAAATATTTGACCTGATTAAAAACAATTTTGACTGTGCAACCGTGTTGGTAAATGAATCCGGCGCTTCCGTTTATTCTACTTCCGAAGCCGGTCAGGAAGAATTTCCTGCTCTTGATGCAACGGACAGGGGAACTATTTCAATCGGCAGACGTTATGTGGACAGCCTTTCCGAATTTGTAAAAATCCCGGTTATCAGCGTAGGCGTTGGAATGTATCAGCACGATATGAACCAGAAAGAGCTTGAACGAAAACTGAGCGATGCGGTGGAAGACGTCGTAAACCTTGTCGGAATCAACGTGAACGGCGCTTCAACTTATTTGCTTTCTTATGTCTCGGGACTTAGCAAAAAAGATGCGAAAAAGATTTTCGAGAATAAACCTTATAAATCAAGAGAACAATTGAAAAAACTTTTAGGCAAAAAAGCGTACGAACAGGGAGTCGGATTTTTAAGAGTCCCCGAAAGCGAAAACGTTTTTGACAGGACGGCGATTCACCCCGAACAGTATAAAGTTGCAAGTTTTATTATTGAAAAAATGGAAGAGAGTAATTTGTTTTCGACATATAGAAACGATATGGATAAGTTGTATCCGGGCATTACGAACGAAGTCGTTCTTGACATTATCAGTAATTACAAAAATGCGGGCAAAGAATTAAGACAATATGAAGGCAGTTTAAAGTTGCGGGCAAGTATTAAAATAGAAGACTTAAAAATCGGGGATATGGTTGAAGGCATTGTGCGGAATGTAACGCAGTTCGGAGCTTTTGTCGACATAGGATTAAAGAACAATGCGCTTATTCATATCTCTCAACTTGCGGACAGGTTTATAAAAAACCCGCTGGAGGTAGTTTCAATCGGGGAAGAACTAAAAGCCAAAGTCCTTGATATTGATATTAAAAACGGAAGAATCAGCCTGAGCCTCAAACACTAATCTTTGTTTTTCTTTTGAATTTTGAGTCTCTTCCTTCCTACTCAACCTACTTAACTTACTCGACTCACTAAACTCACTCAACTTTTTGATAAGTGCGTAGCGAACTTTTCCGCCAGCTTGCCTACCGATCTTTTTGGCAGGTCTGTTTGGAGGAGAATCTCTATGTTTTCTGTTTTAATCTCTTCCAATCTCTTCCAATCTCTTTCAATCACTGTTAATTTCTCTGTAAACTTTTTCCTTGCAATCCTCCTAAATTAGTATAATAAATTCTTATATAGTGACCAATATCCTAAATAAGGTAGGAGATAATTGTTATTATAAAAACAGGAGATTCTGATGAAAATAGGTAACTTTGCCTCAAAACAAGGACAACTAATTTTTATAACTTTTTTATTTATAGCTTGTACCGGTAAAGCAAGTATGGTAGAAAAGACCGATAAAGACGGTACCGCCTATAAAACGATAAAAATCGGCAACCAGGAGTGGATGTCGGAAAACCTAAACGTAGAACATTACCGTAATGGCGACCTAATTCCGCAAGTCCAGGACGCCGATGAATGGGCAAAATTAACTACCGGCGCATGGTGTTATTATGAAAACAATTCGGAAAATGGAAAAACTTATGGCAAGCTCTATAACTGGTATGCCGTAAACGACTCACGTGGTTTAGCCCCCGCAGGTTGGCACGTTCCTTCTGATTCCGAATGGACGATTCTTACAAACTATTTGGGTGGAGATAGTTTGGCAGGCGGAAAAATGAAAGCATCAGACACGACATATTGGAAAAGTCCAAACACCGGTTCAACTAATGAAAGTGGGTTTTCGGCGCTTCCGGGTGGGTGTCGTGGCAGCAGTGGTAAGTTCTACGATATGGGAAACTACGCTTTCTGGTGGTCGACTGCGGAGGTCAATGCGGAAAACGCTTGGAACCGTCACCTGTCGTACATTAGCGCTGATGTTTCCCGTTACTATGGCTCTAAAATATGTGGTTATACCATCCGCTGCGTAAAAAATTAATTAAATTCTCTTTCTGTTTTTCTTTAATCTGTGAAAATCCTGTCTGCCGCTATGTTGGCAGATCCTCTTTCTTTGTTTTTCTTTTAACTCTATAACTTTCCTGTTTTTATCTTTTTCTGCGGCAATCTGCGTCCTTACTTGGAGTTTCCATATTAGGTGGATTACTCCAAGTTATCCGGTTCTACTGGGAAAATTCTCTGTCTTTTTTTTCTCCGTCCTCTTTCACAGAATAATATCCTTCAGTTCCCTTTTCGGAACGTGATGAACGTTCTGCGCGTCGCGCCAGTATTTGATGTCTTTTCCCGGCTCTAACTTGTCTATCACAACCGTTTCTTTAGGTTTGCCGATAGCCAGCGCGAGCAGTATCTCGTATTGAGCGGGAATATTCAAAGCTTTCCGTAATTCTTCTTTCTTTATTGAAGCCAACATACATCCGCCGAGCCCTTTGTCTACTGCTCCGAGAAGGATAGTCTGGGCGGTTATTCCGTAGTCACATCCGAATGTTTTGGCTATTTCCGTATCCCCGAGTATAATTATGTATGCCGCCGGTCTTTCTCCTTTGACCGGACCGTCCCAGTCTTTAAGATATCCTGCCCACGCAAGGTGCTGGAAAATTAAAGCATTTTTTTCAGGTTCACAGGAAAGAATATATTTTAATGGCTGTAAATTAGCCCCGGATGGAGTTAATCGCGCAAGGTCAACTAATTCTTTAAGTGTTTTAAGTGTTACGGTATGGTCTTCGTAAAATCTTCGATAACTTCTGTTTTTTAATACGGTGTCCTTAAACATTTTTCCTCCTTTCTTAAAAATAATTTTCTACAGCTCTGCTGGACTACTTAATTACTACTAATTACTATCAGTTACTATGAATTACTATCTTTTCCGTTCTCTGCGACGGAGTTTACCCCGCTCTGGCGGGGCGGTGAAAATCTTTCTGTTCTTCTCTCTGTATCCTCTGCGGTAAAATCTTTTTTATTTATCTTTGTTTTTTTAACCATTCGATCTCTTTCTTTTGCTGTTTTTAAACTTTTTAGTTTTCCGTTCTCTGCGTTCTCTGCGACGGAGTTTACCCCGCTCCGGCGGGGCGGTGAAATACATCTTTCCTTTCTATTAAAAATTATACCCTTATTTCAATATAACCAGTTTCAATGGCGGATTAGTATTCCCTTTATTCATTAACCTGATAAAGTATACGCCTGCGGGTAAAACCCTCCCGCTATTGTCTTTCCCATCCCAGTTGATTTTTGCGATTGACGTCGGCGAATGAATGGCTGAAATGGATTTGACTATTTTCCCGCTAATGTCACAAATCGTTAAATGAGAATAACTGTTCATATAATCGGGCGGCGAATAATTAATAACCGTGTTCCCTACAAATGGATTAGGATAAGCGGATAATAATTTTCCCGTTGAAGGTGGAGGAATTTTCGGCTGATAACTTTCTTCCACACCCAGCGTATCGGTAAGCCATGGATTATAGTCAATGGAATCACTTACTGCATCGCCTTTCCCTCCGGGGTTAGTTTTTGCCTGGTACGGTCCGGTATTGTCGCCCCACCAGTTATTCCTTGCATTTATGTTCTTTTTAACGAAATAAAGATATGCTGCTCCGTATTTTTTATGCCCGGTAATATTATTGTAATTTATAGAGACATCGGATAGAACTCTCACGTTTATTCCGATACTGTCATTATCTTTTATTGTGTTATATCTGATTACCGGGGTTTCCCCTCCCTGCCCATAGCAAACTATTCCACCGACTCCGTCATCTGCGTAATTACTATCTATAACATTGTGTTCTATGATTGCATAAACTTTTACTACGACTATTGCGCCCCCGCCGGTAACTCCTGTTGCTAAAGCTTTGGCATAGTTTTTTGTTATTCTGTTGTGTCTAATTACGGGATAGTATGGCCCTCCGTAGTCCGCAAAACAAAATACCCCGCCGCCGTTGCAGTCTTTCCCGTTGTCCGCTTTATTGTTGTATATCAAATTATATTCTACTATGGCATTGGATTTTTCAAGATAAATTCCTGCTCCTTCATTGGCGCGATTATCTGTGAATATATTGTTACGGATAGTTATATCGTCACCCCAAAATCTTACTCCTCCACCTTCTCCGTCATACCCTCCGGTTCCTCCCGTAATTTTAAATCCCTGCAATAAAGTTGTTGTGTCAAGACCTGTTTCCCTGCTTGCCCATACAACTACATCGCCATTTCCGTGTATTTCCGTAACTTCCGGACCTTGCTCGCTTATGAGCTTGACGCCTTTATTATTGATATAAAATTGTATATTCTCATTATATACTCCCGGGGCTACGAGTACGGTATCGCCTGTCGTAGAAGCGTCTAATCCTGCCTGGATAGTTGAATATTCCGAAGGCACTCTTATTGTTTTACTTAATAACAACAGAACTATTAAGCTTGTCATTTTTAACGTGTTTTTACTATCTTTCTTGAAATGGAATAATCATTCGTTGATAAGTGTACAAAATAAATGCCTGCTTTTGCCGGTATTCCGGTATTATCTTTCCCATCCCATGTGACATTAGTGGTTCCGCCTGAGGCGGATGAGTTGTCAGTGATAGACTGGAAAATCTTTACTAGCTTGCCACTTATATCATAAATCTGTATTTTATTTTCTTTTAACTCTTTACTCTCTACTCTTAACTCTAAACTTTTAATAAACGGATTTGGACTTGCAGTCAATTCCGCATTCCGCATTCCAAAATCCGCAATTGATTCTTCTATGCCAAAACTTGAAATCGCTTTTTTTGCGCACTGGTATACTTCTTTAGTTGACCCCTGGACAAATGCGATAATTTGACAATTTCCTTCAACCCAGCTTGTATTCATTGTGAAATTTCTTGATTTTGTAATGGAATCCGCGGCAGGAATGGTAACAACTTCACCGTTTTGATTCGGAAGCATATCTCTTGCGACAAAAAACAAAGTATCTTCTGTTTGCCATGCATAAGGGATATGAGTTTCGACTATTACAAATTGAAGCGTGCCTGTTACCGAAGTTCCGGTTGTATTTTTAATACAAGCGTTTACCGTTCCCTGTCTTGTTCCGGTATTGTAATTACCATAAATTCTTATTAATAGGGGAGATGCAATAGCTTTTCTTGCGTTAAAGTCCGAACGATATTGTGCATAATTACCTGAACCCCCTCCGATTCTTTTAATAAGCCCGTCAGAATATACTGTCGGATGTCCTGAACCGCCATAATAAGTATCTTCTCTATTGGTCGTTTCCGTAGTTGTAAAAGTATCCCATGTGGCAGAGTTATGATACTCTATGAAACTCATAGAGTCACCCACTTCGGAAGCAAGTTGGTGAATTGCCCCCGAGGAGTATACGCAGCCCCCTCAGGCTACATCCGTAAATCCTTCCAATAGAACCGTTCGCTGTGAAGCTGTTGCTATCCCTGCGCTAAAAGATAACGCAACAATAGATGCCCACAATAAGCTATGAAGTCTCATAATCCCCCCTTTTCCTGTCCACCATAGGTAGAGCAGTAACAGAAATCTTTATATAAATCTTCAAATTACCCCGTCCTTTAGGGCGGGGGTACAAGAAACTCCAGACAGTTCACCCGGGCTTTAGCCCAAAAACTCAATTTCTACTTGATTTCCCTTACAAAACTATCATCGTTTTTGTGATAGAATTATAACCATTAATGTTTAACTTGTAGAAATAAACTCCACTGCTTACAGGCTTGCCGTCATCAGTTTTCTTGTTCCATGATACATTGTTTAAACCGGGTTTCTGTTCCGCATTAACAAGAGTTCTAACCGGTTTTCCGGTAATATCATATATCGTTAAGTTTACTTTCCCTGTTTGAGGAATCGTATAGGATACAGTTGTGCCTGTGCGAACTGGGTTTGGCGCATTTTGATTGAGAGTAACTTTTGTCGGAGCGTTAGTTTCGGATTCTTCGACTCCTAATTGAATTTCTGCCCTTATCATAAGGTCACCGGTTATATTCCAATTCCCGCTCCCCTGTGTAAGAACTGTCCATCCCTGAACGTCGGATTTGCCTGCATTCCCGCCGGTATTATTTATACCGTTATCGGAAGTAACAAGGATAATATTTGTATCCGGACTCCATCTTTCGGGTGGTATCAAAACGCCTACCCAAAAACTTACTCCTGCGTTAAAAACCGGAGGAATGGCAAAATCAACGGTATTCCAGTTTGCAATACTATCTTCAATCGGCGAAAACATTGTGGAATCTTTCAACGTTCCGGGAAGCCCTGAATTATCATCCCATATATAAGCGCAACAAGGTTCGGATACTCCCTTCCATATATGAATCATTGGTTTTGCCTGCATAACCTGGCATTTTGCCGAGGGCGTAAATTTTACTGCATAATATCCCGGACATCCGCTGCTATTAGAAAACATATTAGCGGGAGTTCCGTCATCGTAAGAAAGTTCCACTCCGTATGTGTGCGAAGCTAAAAACAAAGCTACTGCCAAACTTCCTATTATTTTCATTTTCATATCTTTTCTCCTTTTCTGACTACTGTCAGGACTGCTTAATTATTGTTGTTTTATAATATATAATACTCTATTTGCCATCACCTCCTTAAGGAACAAAAATACTTTATTATTATTATATCATATAGTTCTTCCTAAAGTAAAAGTCAAGGGAAAAAGTATGTACTTCTTCACGGTTTTTTGGAACAACAGTGTAAAGAAAATTATTCTTTTGTATTGTAGAGGCGAACGTCGAAGATCCCGCTTAGGCGGTGACGGGACTTCATTTCCTGTTAAATTGTCTGTTTTTCGTGTTCTTTTATGTTTTCATACTTTCGTGATTCTCTGTTTTCCGTTATCTTGCGTAAATCCTATTCCGTTGATATTTTCTTCCCTGTCTCTAACTTTTTTGTCTTTTTCGTTTTCTGTTTTCCCTTATCCTGTTTAGGAACCCTTTGGCAATGCCATTAGAGTTTCTTATCCAGCTTGCTGGGAAATCTGCGTTTATCCCTGCCTGCCGTTTTTTTGGTAGGTGCGTCCTAAAATGTTCTGTTTTTTGTTTTTTATAAATTAACCTTGACAGAGTAGTAACTTAAATATAATTTTTAGCATTAAAATAACAGGAGGCAATATGACGAACTATTTAAAAGATCTTAAAATTTTTAAGGAATTAAAGACAGACGAATTAAGCAAATTGTCTGCTATTTGTAAGGAAAAAAGTTTCAAAAAAGGAGACGTTATCTTTTCCAAAGATGACCCTGCAACGGAATTATACATACTAAAAGACGGCGAATGTGAAGTAAAAGCAGCGCTTGGCGGACCAACGGAGTATTTTACACTTTTCCGCTTAAAAGGAGAACAAATTTTTGGTGAAATTGGTTTCCTTGAGGGAAAGAAAAGAACGGCTACCGTAAAATGCGCAAAAGATTCAAAAACTTTAATAATTAAAAGAAAAGATTTTGATAAACTTGTAGAAAAACATCCCAAAATAGGTTTAATGGCGTTCAAAAACTTATCCAAGATGCTTGCCGAAAGATTGAGGAGT
>JAQTXJ010000013.1 GCA_028688815.1 bacterium
CTGTTGAACTGAATAGCCCACATCATAGTCAGTTCCGCCATAAGTGTTTGTCCACAAGGCATTACCTGAAGAATTTGTTCTAATTAGATATACATTAGGAGAAGTCGGTGTGCCTGCCCCGAAAGAACGTGTAGAACCTGCAATAATAAAACCACCTTCAGAAGTCTGCTGAACTGAATAATCATAATCATCGCCAATTCCGCCAAAAGTTTTTGTCCAGTTAGCATTGCCCGAAGAATTTGTCCTAATCAGATAGACATCCGTCTCGCCTGCTCCGAAAGAGCGTGTTATTCCTGCAATAATAAAACCGCTGTCTTGAGTCTGTTGAACCGAATAGCCCACATCAGAGAAGGTTCCGCCGAAAGTTTTTGTCCAGAGAGTATCGGGCGCGGATGCACTTGCAAGATTAATCATTCCAATTACTCCAACAAAAATCCAAACTCCTAATTTTTTATACATAATTTCTCCTTACTGTATTTGTAGATTAGCTTATCACAGATTAAAGCGAGAATGGGAAAAGTCAAGGGTTTTTAGAAGAGTAGTCCCGCGAGCGGGGATACCAATCCCTAATCGCTAAAGTTCAAGGGCTTGTTATAATTGATAGTAATACATTGTAATTAATAGTAACTCATTGTAAAATATAAAAGACAAACGCTATAAAAACTGGATTCCCGCTTTCGCGGGAATGACAAAGCAGAGTGATATTATGTATATTGAAGATTATACAGCACTGCGTAGAAACCATCGTTTTTGATTAGCTCCTCGTGAGTTCCGTTTTCTATGATTTTACCATCGGAGATAACGATAATTCGGTCAACATTCTTTATCGTAGATAACCTATGTGCGACTACGATTGCCGTCCTGTTTTCCAACAATTTATGCGTGGCGTCCTGAATTAAGCCTTCCGTCAAGGAGTCAACTTCTCTCGTCGCCTCATCCAGAATCAATATAGACGGGTTAACGGCAATTGCCCTTGCAAACGTCAACAACTGACGTTCTCCGCTTGAAAGGTTTGTGCCCCGTTCTTTGATGTCTTCATCGTATTTACCAGGCATTTTATCGATAAATTTAGTTACATTTGTTATCTCGGCGGCTTTTTGTATTTCCTCTTCCGTAACTTTTGAATCCCTTAACTTTATATTATCCCTGATAGTGCCGCTGAATATATAACTGTCCTGAGTAACAAGCGCAAGTTTACTTCTGAGTTCGGCATGTTTTATGTTTTGAATGGGAATACCGTCAATTAATATTTCTCCTTTTTGCGGAGTATAAAACTTAACAATAAGTCCGATAATTGAAGTCTTCCCTGCACCCGTTGGCCCTACAACTGCAATTCTTTCTCCCGGCTTTATTCGTAAATTAATATCTTTCAGAACCCAGTTCTCCGGAGTTGGAGTATCTTCATAAGAAAACCATACATTTTTAAATTCTATTTCTCCTTTCGTCTTCAAGTGCTGGGAAACCGCTTTTTCATCATCGTATTCAAAGTCTTTCGTATCCATAAGCAAGAATATTCTTTCAGCCGCAGCAAGAGAAGACTGGACGGTATCAAGTTTGTGGGAAAAATCTATTATAGGCTGGAACAATAAGCGAATATAACTCGTAAAAGCGACAAGCGTTCCTATTGTTATTTTTGATTGAAGCGCTTCGCCTCCCCCCCACCATATAATAAGAGCAGTCCCTACCGAAAGAAGTAATTCCGTTATGGGCATAAAAGTCCCGTATACAATAACCTGTTTCATATTTGAATTGTAATACTCTTTATTAACGGCGGTAAACTTATGACAATTTTCCTGCTCGCGATTGAATAGTTTCGTCGTTTTCATTCCCTCGAAATATTCACTAAGCAAAACGTTTATTTGCGCCAGCCATTTGCGAACGGTGCGGTAAGCTTTTTTTGCTCTAATACGGAAAAGATTAAGACTGATAACAAGAGGCGGAATTACCAGGAAAGTAATAAGGGATACTTTTACATTCAACTGAAGCATAAGCCATATTGCGCCAATGACCGTAAATATATTCGCAAATATCGTTGCGCCTACGTTCGATATCATATCGTTAAGAGCTTCTTCGTCATTCGTAACTCTCGTAACGAGCCTGCCTACCGGATTAAGGTCAAAGAATTTTATTTTTAGTTTTTGTAAATGCGAGAACAAAGCTACCCTGATGTCTCTTATTACGGACTGCGCAGTAAAAGCAATGGAGTAATTCATTCCCCATGAGGAAAGTCCACCTGCAAAGAGAAAAGCCGCATAAATAAAGACCAGTTTTTTCAGTCCTTCAAAATCGCCGACCATTATATATTTATCTATTGCGATTTTGGTAATATGTGGCAATACAAGCGCGACGGCAGTGCTAATCAAGGATATGAAAACGGCAAACCAGAAAGTCCATTTATAAGGAGTCAGATAAGCGAAAAAACGATTTAAAAGTTTTATATCGTACGACTTATCTATATCCTCATCACTATAAAAGTGCGAATGTCTGCTCATTTATTAAACTCCTGATATCTGAATAAGTGGAAATAAATTCCCTGCAAAGCAAGAAGTTCGTTATGGTTGCCTTTTTCGGTAATCTTGCCGTGTTCAAGAACTATTATCTTATCGGACTCCATAATACTTCTTATGCGATGCGAAACAACGATTAATATTTTATCTTTCAAGGTATGTCTAAGGTTATGCAGAATTTCCATTTCTTTCTCTATGTCTATGCTAGCAAGAGCATTATCAATAATAAGAACGTCCGGATTAAGAAGCAATGCTCTTGAAAGAGCAACTCGTTGGCACTGTCCTCCGGAAAGAGTAACGCCTCTTTCGCCAATTACGTCATAATAGTTATTCGGGAAACTCATAATTTCATCGTGTATTTTTGCAATTTTTGCGACTGTTTGTACTTCTTCCAGAGTAGCGTGAGGTTTACCAAAAGCTATATTGGCAAAAATCGTATCAGAGAACAGGAAAGAATCCTGTGGAACAAAAGAAACAACTTTTCTGAGGTTATCGAACGGAATGTTTTTCAGGGACACGTCGTTTAGTTTGATTTCCCCTTTATCAGGGTCATACAGACGGGTTATGAGATTCAAGAGTGTAGTTTTTCCCGAACCGATTTTACCCGTTATGCCAAGCGAATCACCTGCGTTAAGATGCAAGTTTATGTCCTCTAGAACCTGTTTTTCTTTGTAAAAGAAACTAAGATTGACGATTTCAAGTTTTTTAACATCCGAGATTGTTTTTATTTCCACCGGATCCGAAGGAGCTTTTATTTCGGGTAAAGTATTTAATATTTCATTTATCCTGCTCATAGAAGCAGAACCGCGCTGGATTGTATTAAGTAATAGCCCGATTGCTATTGTAGGCCAGATAAAAGTTGCGAGATAAGACATAAACGCAACAAGGTCACCCATTGATATAGTATTTGCAATAACATATTTTCCCCCGACTAACAAGACAATAGCAGTTGAGATGCTTGTAAAGAAGAATATCATAGGCGAAAATATGCTGTGAATTTGTGTAAGCCGCATATTTTTGTCCATATAGTCCTGAGATTTATCCGTAAAATTAGATATTTCACCGTTTTCCTGATTAAAGACTTTTATTACTTTGATACCTTCAATGTTTTCTCTTGCATTAGCAGTAAGAGCGGAAAAAGAAGCCTGGACATTCTTAAATCTCGTATAAATTAATTTACTGAATCTCATAATCATTATAGAAACAAAAGGTAAGGGGATAATTGCAAACAAAGTAAGTTTGACGGATATGAATAACATAAAAGCGAGAGAAAATGGTCCCCATATAATAATATCAAGAAATTGAATCATACCGTGGCCAAGAGTTTCCCTGATAGCATTGACATCATTGGTAGCATGAGCCATCAAGTCACCGATTTTATGATTATTAAAAAATTTCATATCCATATTCTGGATATGTGCAAAAAGCTTATTACGGATTTGTTCTTCTATTTTTCTTGAAGTTCCTATTATATAATATCGCCAAAAGAACCTTAAAACAGAGACGATAAGAGCCAGCCCGACAATTAATAACGCATAGTGAAACAAATCGGTTTTGGTTATATTACCTTTAGTTATACCGTCTATGGCATATTTTATTATCCTCGGGATAAAAAGATGAAATATATCAACTAAAAAGAGGGCAACAATACCAATCCATAATCTATTTTTATATGGGGAATAACACCGGTATAAAGATTTAAAACTGTTCATTAATTAACTTGTAATCTTGGGTTATATATATAAAAAGTCAACTAAAATTATTGAATAATTATAGAGTAAAATTTTAATTGACAATTATAGATTAGAAGTTATAAACTTTTATAATTATTTAATAAAAAATAGTATAATTTAGTATAATTTAAGGAGGAAAAAATGGAATTTCCTGAGAATTTAAAATATACCCCCACTCATGAGTGGTTAAAAGTAGAGGGAGATAAAGGAAGTTGCGGAATTACGGATTTTGCACAGTCCGAACTTTCGGATGTAGTATTTGTTGAATTCAAACCCGTAGGGACAAAAGTAGAAAAAGGTAAATCCGTTGGAACAATTGAAGCGGTTAAGGCTGTCTCGGACATTTTTGCTCCTGTATCCGGAGAAATTATTGAAGTAAACACAAAAGTTACAACTAGCCCGGACCTTATCAATAAAAGCCCTTATAATGATGGCTGGCTGGTAAAAATCAAAATAGCAAATTCTAATGAAGTGGCAACACTACTTTCTAAAACAGACTACGAAAAACTAGCACATCATTAAATTTCAATAGTAGTAAAAAGAGGATAAAAAATATGAATTACGATATAAAGGATAGGAATTTACATAAATCAGGCAAGGCAAGAATAGAATGGGCAGATGCCTTAATGCCTGTCTTAAAGCAAATAAGAGAAGAATACACAAAATCAAAACCACTTAAAGGCGTTAAAATAAGTGCCTGTTTACACGTGACTACGGAAACTGCCAACTTAATGCGGACACTAAAAGCGGGTGGAGCAGACGCAATGTTGTGCGCATCAAACCCATTATCCACACAGGATGATGTAGCCGCGTCCCTGGTTGTTGACTATTCTATACCCGTATTTGCAATAAAAGGCGAATCCAATGATGTTTATTATAAACATCTAAATCAGGTACTTGATAATAAACCTCATATAACTATGGATGACGGGGCTGATTTGGTATCTACAATACACTCCAAAAGAAAAGAATTATTAAAAAATCTTAAAGGCGGGACAGAAGAAACAACAACGGGAGTTATAAGACTTAAAGCTATGGCTCAAAAGGGAGCGCTTAAGTTTCCTATCATAGCAGTAAATGATTCTAAAACAAAATATTTATTTGATAATCGCTATGGAACAGGACAATCTACTATAGACGGGATATTAAGAAGCACTAACATCCTGATTGCAGGAAAAAACTTTGTCGTTTGCGGATACGGATGGTGCGGTCGCGGAGTTGCAATGAGAGCTCACGGGCTTGGCGCAAATGTGATTGTAACTGAAATTGACCCGGTTAAAGCATTAGAAGCAAGACTTGACGGGTTCAGAGTAATGCCTTCAAAAGAAGCAATAAAAATAGCCGATATTGTGCTTACGGTTACCGGCGATATAAATGTCGTAGATAAACGTCATTTCACGGATGCAAAAGATGGAATTATACTTGCAAATTCAGGGCATTTCGACGTAGAAATAAACAAAAAAGAACTACAAAAACTTTCCGTAGAGACTCACGAGGTTAGGCCATTTGTCCAATCATACAAATTAAAATCAGGGAAACGAATCTATTTGTTAACGGAAGGCAGGCTTGTTAATCTATCTGCAGCAGAAGGACACCCGGCAGAAGTAATGGATATGTCATTTGCAAACCAGGCATTAGCTGCTAAATATACCATAGAAAACGCCCAAAAACTAAAAAATCAGGTCTATAAAATTCCTGAAGAACTTGATAATCGCATAGCACAATTAAAATTAAAAGCCCTTGGAGTAGAAATAGATACGCTTACAAAAGAACAAAAAGAATACCTACAATCCTGGGAAATCGGAACATAAAAATTGAAAGTGTTATTAACCTTACAAAGTTTTATCCCTATCAAGACAATTGATTGATATTATATGCCTAATTCAATCCATAAAAGCGCAATCGTAGATAAATCTGCAATTATTGGAAATAACGTAACCATAGGGGCTTATAGTATCATTGAAAAAGGCGTAGAAATAAAAGATGGGACAGAAATTGGTCCTTTCGTCAGAATAACCGGAAATACAAAAATTGGTTTAAAATGTAAAATATATGAAAGTGTTTCAATAGGCAATCCCCCTCAAGACGTAAAATTCAAAGGAGAACAAATTTATATTGAAATAGGAGACAATAATATACTGAGAGAATACGTAACTGTTCATGGCGGAGCAGGAACACCAACAATTATAGGAAACAATAATTTTCTAATGTGTTATGTTCATATCGCACATAATTGTAAACTCGGGAATAATATAATAATAGCCAATGCAACTCAGATTTCAGGAGTGGTAGAAATAGAAGACTATGCGTTCGTATCAGGATTATGTCCCGTTCACCAATTCACAAGGATCGGAGGGCATAGTATGATAGCCGGAGGATATAGAGTTCCAAAAGACGTCATTCCATATTCTTTAGCCGCATCTGACCCCTTAAAGATTCATGGATTAAACATTGTAGGGCTTAAAAGACGTAACTTCCCGCCAAAGACTCTTAAAACATTAAAACAAGCATTCCAGATTTTGTTGTTCTCAAACTTGAATACTTCACAGGCGATTGCACAGATGAAAAAAGAATTGCCTTTAATCCCCGAAGTCAAACACCTCTTAACGTTTATAGAAACATCCAAACGCGGAATAGTAAAATAATATCTTCCTTTGTGCTTTGCAGTTTCATATTCTCATTCTGTTTTTTGGCGACTTTGCGTGAGAAACTCTTGGTCGGTTTGTCATTCCCGCCTGCCTGTCGTTTTTCTTGGCATGGCGAAAGTCAAAGACCCCGCTTAGGCGGTGGTGTCTGGAATCCATCCTTTTTGCTTTTATCTTTCTTTTGTCTCTTCGTATCTGATTTCCCTATATTCTGTTATCCTTTCCCGTGTAAATCTGTGTTTACTTTGAGTTTATTCCATCAGGAACACTGTATGCCTTCCGTTCTGTTGGGGAAGTTATCTGTTCTTTGCGAACTCTGCGTCTCTGCGGTGAAAACCGAAAAGCTTTTTAACGAGTTCCAAAAATAAAGAATTTGACTTCTCTATATATTGATATAAATTACATAAATTATGCTCTTATTTCTATTTTTAAGCACAATTGAATTAAATTTTTCTTATCATACTGGAGTCTTTCTAAATAAAGACAGCACGGAAGAATTAAGAATCTTTTATGAAATTCCGACTAATCAATTAATCTACATAAAATCAGATAACAATTTTTTTGCAAACTATGAAATTTCAGCTATTCTTATACATAATAAAAAAGAAATTGGCGATGTCTGGACAGAAAAATTCCAACAAGACAGTACCGTAAAAAAAATAAACAATAAAATAGATTTGCCTGCTCCACCCGGAACTTACGATTTAATAATCAAATTAAAAGATTTGAACTCTCAAAAAGCCGGAGAAAAAAAAGACAAAATAACTGTTAAAAAAATAGAAAAATCACTATTGTCTTTTTCAAGCAGAAACTTTGATTCTGAAACTAAAAAATTGAATTTCGAAATATATAATTTCTGTAACTCACCATTCAAGGTTTTATGTAAAATAGATGATATCTTGGATAGTGTAATAATCAACAATACCAATTTCATAAATGAAATTTCGTTCAGGCTCGATTCTCTTAAATCAGGAACCCATAATTTTTTGCTCTCGGCTTGCCCGTCTAATGGTAACACCTGTGATTTCGTAACCGACACACTATACGTTAAAGAACCTTTCTGGGGAAAAGATTGGGGTTCAAAAGTAAGACAGCTTTCTTATATTGCAAATAACAAAGAAATAGATTCCCTTATTAAAACACCTGCCTTAAAAAGAGAAACAGCATGGTTAAATTTCTGGCAAAAGAAAGAATCGCAATACAAATATGAAGGGCTCGAAACTGAATATTTTAATCGTGTAGATTACGCAAATGCTAATTTTGAGAAAGGAAAACAGGGGTGGCAAACGGATAGAGGGAAAATATATATATTACTAGGGGAACCTGATGAGATAGATTCGCATCCTTTTGAAATAGGAAAAAATCCTTACGAAATATGGCATTATTACTCAATAGAGACAGAATTTATTTTTGAAGATAGAAACGGATTTGGAGATTATGTAATCACATATCCGGCATTTATAAATGTCAAATTTAGAGTCAATTAACCCCGATAAACGGGAAAAAGTAAAAAAAATAATAAGCACACTCCAATTAAGATATGGAACAACCACTAAAAAAGACAGCCCTTTCTACATACTTATATCCACGCTTCTTTCCCAACGAACAAAAGATGAAACTACGGATAAAGTAAGTAAACAATTATTCCTGAAATATAAAACACCTGACAATTTTAACAAAACACCTGTTAAAACAATAGAATCTTTAATAAAAAGTATCGGATTTTACAGGGTAAAAGCACAACGAATAAAGGAAATATCAAATATTCTGATAACTAAATTCAATTCAAAAGTTCCAAATAATTTTGATGATTTGGTTTCTCTGCCGGGCATAGGTCCCAAAACCGCTAATTGCGTCTTGTTTTATGGTTTTGGGATACCTGCTCTCGCAGTAGATACACATGTACACCGCATATCCAACAGGTTAGGGTTGGTAAAAACAATTAAACCGGAAGATACTGAGAAACACTTAAAACCCATTATCCCTCAAAAATACTGGGGTTGGATAAATTACGCTCTGGTAAGTTTTGGAAAAGAAATTTGCCGCCCAATAGGCCCAAAATGTAGTGAATGCAATCTTACAAAAATATGTAATTACAAAAAACAACAGGAGAAAAAATGAAAATAGGAATCGTAGGACAAGAAACTTCAGGGAAGACAACAATATTTAAATTGCTTACTTCGCAGATAAATATGCCACCATCCGCCAAACCACAAATATGGACAATGGATATTAAAGATTCAAGACTTGATTTTCTTGCTTCTGTCTTTAACCCCAAAAAACTTACATATGTAAAGCTTGAACTGAACGATATCCCCGGATTTTCAAAGTCCGGCTTGGCATTACTCCAGACAATGGATGCTCTAATCTACGTCATCCCATTCTGGGGAAGTTTTAACAATCCAATAAAACACCTATCAGACCTGCAATCTGAACTTATTTTAAGAGATATTGAAATGTGTGAAAATGCAATAAAGAAGGCTGATTCTCCTCAAACATCCGAATTACTAAAAAAATGTAAAGCCTCGCTTGATGAATCAATTCCCTTAAGCAAAATAACACTAACCGAGGAAGAAGAAAAATACTTACGGGGATTCGGATTTCTATCACAAAAACCGTCAATCGTTATATTAAATACGGATAATCAGGAAAAAGATAATAAAGAACTATTAGCATTCAAAGAAAAAAATATTCTCCCGTTGCTTGTTATTAATGCATCTATTGAACTTGAAATTCTAGAACTTGAACCGGATGACAGAGCAACATATTGCAAAGAATTTGGCATAGAAAAGCCTATCATTGATAGATTCTCGGAAACCGCTTACACTCCATTCAAATTAGCCGTCTTTTTTACGGTAGGAGAAGATGAAGTTAGGGGATGGCAAATAACGGCAGGGGCAAAAGCATCCGTAGCCGCAGGAAAAGTCCATTCTGATATAGAACGTGGATTTATAAAAGCGGATATAATAGGATTCGAAGACTTTAAAAAAGTTTTAGCAACAGTTTCTTCACCAGCAATTGCTTTAAAAACAGCAAAAGGCAACGGATTATTACAAGTCGTGGATAAAGACTATATAGTTAAAGATGGGGACATAATTGAATTCAAATTTAACGTATAACCTGATACTGTAAATTATTTAACTACAATAAGCTTTTTAACCTCTGTACGCTCTGATTTTAACACGCAAAAATAAGTTCCTGCCGAAACTTTAATACCTTTACTGTTTTTTGCATCCCAGCTTACAATTCCGCTTCTATTAAGTGGTTCAAACGTTTTAACAACTCTTCCTGCTTCATCCTGAATCAGGATTTGCCCTGTTTTGTTTTCGCTTGAAATTGAATATCTGATTACAGTGGTATTTTTTACCGGGTTAGGAAAACATACCAATTCAGTTTGCACAGGTTTTACAACTTCTTCCATACCGGCTTCCGAACATACATCAGCAGTTTGAAGTGTTGGAGTATTTGTTGTTACTGAGGGAGAACTATTAGTAGGCGTACAAATTGCTCCCGTACTAACTGAAGTTCCGGTTATTCCAGGCGTATTAACTGTTACCGGGGCATCAACCCATGGACAATCAGGCGCCATTCCTCCGGCAGAATTTACTTTAACCATTAAAAAATCATAATTACTACTGTAAGACACCGTTTCACCGGCAATTATGCATCCACCATCAGCAGTTAAACGCACCCCATTAGCACAATCGTTCTGTGCACCTCCAAAAGCCTTTGACCACAATACGCTCCCTGATACATCCAATTTCATAACTAAAAAATCTGAATTACCTGCACCATAAGACTTAGTTTCACCAACTAATATATAATTATTACTCGCATCTTGTTGAATATACCATGGACAATCAAGTGCAGTACCTCCATAGGTTTTCACCCATGAAACTGCTCCACCGGAAGTTAATTTTGCAAGCATAACATCGCCCTGCCCCGCTCCATAAGAATTAGTTATTCCTGCCACTACATAACCGCCATCTGAAGTCTGCTCTATTGCATTTGCTTCGTCATCCTGAGTACCTCCTAAAACCCTTGTCCATGAGACAGTACCGGTAGACGTTAACTTTACAACTAGAAAATCTTCTCCTCCTGAGCCATAAGAAGCAGTAAATCCATCTACTATAAATCCCCCGTCTGAAGTTTCCTGAACCCCATTTGTTCCTATTTCCAAATCTCCACCACCTAAAGTTTTTGCCCAGGAAATATTACCTGTTGCATCTAATTTCATAACCAAAAACTCTCCACCGCTCGCAATTGAAGGATAGGAAAAAGTATACCCTAATACTATATACCCTCCATCTGAAGTTTGTTGTATTGCATTTGCGCCATCTATACTTGTCCCACCATAAGTTTTTGACCATGAAATAGCACCCGTTGATGTCAATTTTATAACAAGAAAATCTATATCTCCTGCACCAAAAGATTTTGTTCCACCTGTTACTATATACCCACCATCTGCAGTTTGTTGAACGGAAAAGGCTTCGTCACGATCACTTCCACCATAAGTCTTTGCCCATAAAATATTAGCTGTTGAATCCAATTTAACAACTAAAAAATCTGTATTCCCGGCACCAAATGAAGTAGTATAACCGGTCATTATATAACCTTTATCAGTAGTCTGCTGAATATAACATCCATGATCGTCACCCGTTCCGCCAAAAGTTTTTGCCCATGAATCAGCATACAAAGAAAAACTTATACTATTTACGAAAATATAACAAAAAACTCCTATTAAAACACTTTTTTTCATCTTTCCTCCCATTCTATTAACTAATGTTATTATAAATATGATTTCAAAATCAAATTATGTCAATCTTTTTTTAATTTACTCCAATATTATCAAAAATAACATTATCTTTTAAGCCGATTGCTTTTTGGATTTTTATTCTATTTTATGTATTAATTTTATGCTAATATCGCGGTTACTATAATTCTACTCTTTATTCTCACGAATTCTCTGCTTTAAGTTCCCTTGCCATCAAAGCTTCTATCGCTATTAAAGGTGATTTTTTATTAAATAACACTTCGTGTACTTCCTGTGTTATAGGCATACTTACATTATATTTCTCGGACAATTCTACTGCTGCCGATGTTGTATCTATTCCCTCTGCCACTTCAACCATCTTTTCACGAATGTATTCCATAGAATAACCCTTCCCAATCAATTCTCCTACTTTGTGATTGCGTGAATCCGTGCTGAATGATGTAGTTATAAGGTCTCCTATACCTGAAAGCCCCGAAAATGTATCAGTATTGGCACCCATAACTACACCTAAACGGATGATTTCTCTTATCCCTCTTGTAAGTAATGCCCCTTTAGTATTGGCTCCGAGCCCCAATCCATCACAAATACCAGATGCTATGGCAATTATATTTTTTAATGCTCCGCCAAGCTCCGCTCCAATTACATCCGAACTCGTATAAACCCTGAATGTTTTGGAATTTAAAATGTTTTGCACTAATTTTGCATTTTCTTTGCTCTTACACGCACAAACACAACTCGTCGGGATACCGCGAATTACCTCTCTTGCTATACTCGGTCCTGCAAGAACACAAATATTGTCTTCCGGAACCCCGGTTTCTTCTAATAAAACTTCTGACATCCTTTTAAGTGTAGTTTTTTCTAAACCTTTTGAAACACACAACAACACGGCATTCGTTTTTTTATATAATACTTTTGCTACATCACGCATCACTTGTGAAGGAACGGCAAAAATAATAATGGAACAAGAGTCTATGGCATCATTAAAATCATACGTAATATTTACTTTATCCGGTATTTTATAGCCGGGTAAATATTTGGTATTTTCCCTGTTTTCTATTTTTTCTATCGTCCATAAACTTACATTTGATTTATCACTAAGCATTATCGCTAGCGTAGTTCCCCAGTTTCCTGCTCCAAGAATACCTATTTTCATATTCTGTATTTTATATATATTCTTATAAAAGTCAATTTTTTCTTGATTTTTTTCATTATTCAAGTATTCTGTATTTCACATAGCATGAAAATATTATTTATAGGCGATATCATAGGTACCCCAGGAAAAGAAGTCGTTATAAAAAAACTTCCTACCTTGATAAAAGAAAATACTATAGATTTCGTCATTGCAAATGCTGAATGTGTAAGCAAAAGTGCAAACAGTATTACACCTGAAGATGCTTTACTCCTAACAGATAGTGGTGTAAATTGCATAACAACAGGCGAAAGAGTATGGGGAAAACAAGAAATGATAGAATTTCTTACGACTAATTCCACTTCAAATTCTACCCCGGTACAATGCTCCATACTACGTCCCTTAAATTACCCACACGACGTTCCGGGTATCGGTAGTGCTATTTATCCGGAAGGCATAGCAGTAATAAACTTACTCGGCAGAGCCTTTCTTGCTAATATTGACTGCCCTTTCAGAACAGGACTGGCTGAAATAGAAAAAATTAGTTCTTCCGCTAAAATAATTATCGTTGACTTCCATGCTCAAACCACTGCAGAAAAACAAGCTTTTAGCTACTGGATAGAGGGGAAAGTATCAGCAGTAATTGGAACACATACAACGGCACAAACTAACGACGAAAAAATTATGTCCGGCGGAACTGCTTATATATCAAGCGTAGGAATGACAGGAGTACAAGATTCAATAAGTGGAATGGTCAAAGAACTATATGTCCAACATTTCATTACTGGTATTCCTGTAGAATTTAAACCCGCTCAAGGAGAAGGTAAATTAAACGGGGTAATTATAGAAATTGATAATTATACCGGAAAAGCAGTAACGATTCGAAAAATTAGCGGCTTATCTTGATCTTCTATATTTCTACTTATAAAATTTGCTTAATGCCTACCCCTAAGCCATAAAATATACTGCCATAACTTGTTTGAGTGGTAGCTCCGTTGGCCCCAAAATTGAAACTTAACTCTCCAAAACACATAAATCTTGTCTTCTCATTTATTCTATATTCAAAACCTACAGGAGCCATAAATTTCATTTCAGTAATAGGAGTAGTAAAAGAACTATCATTTACTGTTATCTCTTTATCATACATTCTAAATTTAGGACCACAAGACACAAATGGACACCATTGAGCTTCTTCTTCTAAAGGAAAATAATATTTTACCAGCAAAGAGAACACATTGCCCGTTTCTTTATATTTAATGGCTTCATAAGTAATTAAACTAGTATCATTACCAGTGCTTGTTTCATAGTTGTAATTGAATTCAATACCAAAAGTAGGTATTGCGCTAAACATTTTTGTATATTCTTTTCCACATTGAGGACAGTTAAATTTGCGGTTTAAAAAAAAGAAATTACCCTCAATTGAAACTCCGCCTCCAAACCAGTATTGATTTCCGTTTGAACTTGTTGCTGTTTTATGTAATCCGTTAAACGGAACTTTAGCACCCACACTTATTGGAAATACCCGGGTTGTTCCTAAAATAATTAACACCCACCCAAAAGCTATCTTTTTCATAATTAACCTCCTGATGATTAAAGGTAATAGTTTAGTTTTTCCTGAAGTCAAACTGTGGCACACAAAATCAAAATCTCTACGCTTGAGACCTACACCGCTTCACCCTTAAGTCTTTTCTCTTCTTTTTCTTGCCGTTTAGTTTCTCTAGCGTCTATCTTTTTCTTTCTCTCTTCATCAAACCCTAATAGTTCAATGAATGCAAGCTGTGCTCCATCACCTTTGCGAGGCGGCAACCTAACTATTCTTGTAAAGCCACTTTTGCGTTCACCAAGTTTAGGAACAATAGTCGTCAAAAGATGTTTTATTATCTTTTTATCATTTCTCAATATTTTATTTAACTCATAACGACTGGCTTCTCCTTTTTTGGCAAATGTAAGCGTCCTATCTATAACCTTACTCGATTCTTTGGCTTTCAAAATAGTAGTTACAATCCCGTAATGTGTGAAAACATTCCTCATCAGATTAAACAGCGTTGCTTCTCTGTGAGATTTTGTGCGATTTAATTTTTTTACTTTATTCCCGTGTCTCATTTTCTCCTATCTTAAATGGAAGTTTTGCTCCAAATATAAGGTTATATCTCGCTAATAATTCAATAAGTTCAGCTAACGATTTACGACCAAAATTAGGATATTGCAACATATCCGCTTCAGTCTTCTGAACAAGATCTCCCAATGTTCCAATATCAGCTGCTTTTAAACAATTATGAGCTCTTACTGAAAGCTCAAGTCCATCTATCCTTATTGCAAGAGTATCCCTTAATTTTTTCTCGGTTTCATCCATTTCCTGAACTCTTTCAATTTCTTCTTCTTTTCTTAATAACGTAAATATGTTAAAATGGTCATTTGCAATTGTAGACGCTAATGAAACCGCATCTTCAGGAATCATCTGCCCGTTTGTCCATACCTCTAAAATTAATTTGTCATAATCAGTTCTCCGCTCAATTCGTGTATGATCAATCTTATATTTAACTCTGCGAACCGGGGAGTAAAAAGCATCTAAATAAATCAAACCTACTTCAGATTCTTTCTTTAAAAATTCGGCAGCCACATAGCCTCTTCCGGTAGTAACGAAAAGTTCCGCACTAAAGTCTTTTATATCGTCTGTAACTGTTAAAATAAGCTGTTCAGGATTTATTATCTCACATTCACTGTCTGCTTTAATATCCCCTGCGGTTATTTCTCCCTTTTTATTTATTTTGAGAGAAAGCTTTTTCTCCAGCTTATTTATCAATTTTATGTTTATCTTCTTTAAATTAAGGATGATTTGAGACATATCTTCATAAACACCCGGAATTGTAGAAAATTCATGCGGAACATTATCGAATTTAATGGCTGAAATAGCCGCTCCTTGTATCGATGACAGAAGAATACGTCTCAGTGAATTTCCTATTGTCATGCCAAAACCAGGTTCAAGAGGAGAAAAAATAAACTTACCGTATTCATCAGTAGATTTTTCCACTTCTACCGCTTGAGGCATTTTAAATGGTAATAGTTTCATATAATTTTACCTCCTTAAATAGTCCGAATTTTTATAATTGTCAAGATAAGATTTTAATTTGCTTAAATATTTTTGGTTTTAACGCCCTCTCTATTAAAGGGACAAAACAATTCATAATCAAAATTGCAAAACAAACACCTTCCGGTTGTGCTCCCCATAGCCTGATAAGTACAGTTATAACTCCACATCCTACGCCAAAAACCCACCTCCCTTCACGAGTTATAGGAGATGTTACATAATCCGTAGCCATAAAAAATGCTCCGAGAAATAATCCCCCCGCAAGGATATGAAAAATACCATTCACGGGAGTTATCCCAAACATATAAAACAATTGCATTAAAATCCCTACGGTACCTATATATGACAATGGAATACGCCAATCAATATATTTCATTGCTATGAGAAAAATCCCCCCAAGCAACAGAAAAAGACATGATATTTCACCTAATGTTCCCCCATATACACCTAAAAACAAATTTTTAATTGATTCTCCCGAGTTTAGCATTGATACTATTGCAGGGTTTCCCGAATTCATTTTTAATACCCCTAATGGAGCCACATTTGTAATTACATTCATATCGCTTATCGCTCCAAATTTAGGTGCTGACCATAAACTACTCATTGCCTGTGGCCACGAAGCCACTATAAAAGCTCGTCCGGCAAGAGCAGGATTGATGAAATTGTACCCCAATCCACCAAAAGCTTGCTTTGCAACCACTATAGCAAAAATAACTCCTACTATTGGTATCCATAAAGGAACTTTCACCGGTAAATTAAATGCAAGTAACATTCCCGTCAATATCGCACTTCCATCAAAATAAGTACGTCTTTTTTTTATAAGTATTTGAACTATCGCTTCCGTTAAACATGCCACTCCGCAAGAAACAATAACAAGCCATAATGCGCGGATACCAAATGAGTATATCGACCATATAAAAGCAGGCACTAATGCAATTATTACCGTATATATTATACGGGGTATCGATATATCCCTATGTATATGAGGAGAAACCGAGACTACTAATTTCATTATTTAGTGAACTCTACCAGCTTGCTTTTCTTACACCCGGAATTTGACCACGAAGTGCAAGTTGTCGGAAGCAAATCCTGCATAACCCAAACTTCTTATAAACACCTCTTGGGCGACCGCACAGCTGACAGCGTTGATAACGACGGGTTTTATACTTAGCTGCCCTTTTTTGTTTTATTACCAGACACTTTTTTGCCATAAGATTTCTTAAATGGGATATTAAAAGCGGTTAATAGCTCTAATGAATCCTCTCTATGTTTACATCTAATTGTAAATGTCACATCCATACCTAAAACAAGTTTTACTTTATCATAAGAAATTTCAGGGAATATATTCTGCTCTACAATACCAAAACTATAATTTCCCTTTCTATCAAAAGAATCAGGATTTAATCCCCTGAAGTCACGAACACGGGGAAGAGCAAAAGTCACTAACCTTTCTAAGAACTCATACATGCGCTCTTTTCTTAATGTTACTTTACAACCAATCGCCTTGCCCTTCACTAACTTGAAAGAAGATATTGATTTGTGTGCTTGTGTTATTAATGGGCGCTGACCTGTTATCGTAGCTAATTGTTCACACGCTTCATCAAGTATTTTAGGTTCCTGAACGGCTTCCCCGATTCCCATATTTATCGTAATCTTCTTTAATTCCGGAACTTCATAAACATTAGTGTATTTAAGTTGCTTCATTAACTTAGGAATAATGTTTTTAGTATATTCTTCCTTTAAATTCACTCCCATTTAATCTCCTATTTTAATAAATCATAATTTTCTACTACCTTTACATCTTTACGAAGGCTCAATAATAAAGAGTCCACTGCCGCATTTCTTCTCGGAATAGTAAGCGCATTATGAATCTTTTCTCTCATATTTTCATAAGTTACTTCCCCATCCTTAATTGGCTTCGTTCCAAGTAATTTTATTATATGATACCCATACATCGTCCGGATAGGAGCGCTTACTGCACCAATTTCTTTTAACGAAAATAATCCATCCTCTAACTCTGGAATAGAAAGGTCTCCCGCTCGAACATAACCCATTACACCACCGTTAACAGCAGATTTGGAATCAATGGAATATTCTTTAGCAAGTTTGGAGAAATCAATTCCTTCTTTTAGTTGAGACATAATCTTATTAGCCTCTGCCTCATCCTTTAGTATTATTTGTGCAATTTCTCTTTCGGTATTATAATAATCCTTTCTTTCATCAAAATACTTCTTTACATCCTGCTCAGTTATTCCGCTTATTTTAGATAAATATTTTTCAAGATAATCATTTGCCAGCATCTGTTTCTGTAAAGTAATAAGTTTCAATTTTACATCTGCTTCCTTATTAAGCTTAGATTTTACAGCTCCTTCATATAGAAGTTCCGTATTAATCCACATTTTAACTAACTCTTTTTTCTGTTCTATATCTAATGAAGCAGCATATTCCGGGGGAATAAGAGAATAAAACTGCTCTTCCGTAAGAACAGTCTTGCCGACTTTCGCTAATACCTTACTGTCATTTTTTTTACAGTTTGTTGAAAAAACAGCTAAAATTATACAAATTACTAACGTTTTATTAAACATAAATAGCCTCTTTTTTAAATATTACAGATAAAAAAATTAAACAAATTTTTATAAGTTTTATTAAACATAAATTAAGTTTTTCACTTTAGCTGTTTTTTTTTATAAGTCAAGGAAAATTTTAAAAATACTTCTCAACATTCACACACTTAAACCTCAAATATTTAAACTTTCTGTATAATCCATGCCTATTTTATGCTAATTCGTGAATACAATAATATATTTTGCTTTTACTGGTTTAATCTGTTATAAATCTCTGTCGAAATTTTCTTATGCTATTTGCTTATTTGCTGTTTTTTTCACTGGCTCACTACTCTGTTTGCTGGAAACATTATTCTGTTACCCCGTTAGGACTTTCCCCCGTATATCTTTTTATTGTTATGTTTGGTGGCTCTATTACGCAGACTGCTTACCCTTATATTTTTCTATGCGACTATGTTGTGAAATTTTTCCGTTTTCTGTTTTTTTCTTGACACTTCCTTAAAAATAAACTAAAAAATGAATATGCTTAAAAGAATTCAAGTTGAAAGGGAAGCCCGTGCTTATGTGGTAATCGGCGAATGGGAAAAAGCTATCGCTTTATATCGTGAACTGTTAGAAGAAAGTGAAGACCCTAATATATATAACCTTATAGGTGATGTTTATGTCCGTATGAGTAGTTTAAATGACGCCCTTCCCGAATACTTAAGAGCTATTGACCTTTATGAAACCGAAGGATTATTTGAAAATGGTATTGCAGTATGTAAAAAAGCTCTCCGACTTATCCCGGGATATACAGAATTATACTTTAATCTTGCCGTCTTTTATGCAGAAATAGGTTTATTAAATGAAGCAGCAGAAGCTTTTAAGCATTATCTTCAGTCTAATTCCAAAAACAAAGGGCCTCTAAAAAAACCTGTTCACTATAGAAAACTCGTGTCTTTGCTTTCAAGTGACCAAAAATTAAAAGCAGAGGTAGAAGAATATTATAAAAAATCCAACATTCACGACAACGAACTAGATTCAATATTCTCGGCTTCCTCTGATAGCAGAACGGATTCCACAACTCTTGAAAAACAACCAGAGACAATAATAGAAAAAATTGTTACGCCTGAATATGAGAAGTCATACGAACCACAAAACGACCCTGTAAATTTTCCAAAACCAGCTTCTTCATATTCGGAACCACCTGTAAAAAAAGAACCCGAAACTCCTGTACCAATCAAAACATACACTACTACGGAAAACGTTCCCAGACATACAATGATAAAAAGCTCCCCTCCTCCCATAAAAGCGCAGGATAATGATAAACCCTTGGACAACGAAAAAGATTTTCAATTACTTCTTCACGCGATGAACGAACTAAAAGTAGCAACTACTTCTCCTCAAAAAAGGGACCATTACAAGATTGGGTTGGAATACAAAAACCTGGGTTTCTATGATGCTGCAATAAAAGAATTCCAGCTCTCAACATCTACTCAACAGGAAAGATTGAAATCCTTAAAAGAACTCGGGTACTGCTTCTTAAAAAAGGATAAACCCGATGTTGCCATTAATGCGTTTAATCGAGCACTTGAGGAAGAAAACAAGTCAAATGATGATTATTATACTCTAAAATATGGACTTGCCGTAGCTTATGAAACTTTAGGTTACGCTGAGAAAGCAATTAATGCCTTTGAAGAAATATACCTCTATAACATTGACTACCTTGATGTAAGAGACCACTTGAAAAAACTTAAATCCACAAACTAATTATCTCTATTTTTTCAACTTTACAATCCCGTTATCCGTTCCAAAATAAACATACCCTTTATCTACAACAACAGAGTAAACTACACCATTCATATAAGAATTCTTTTCATCATACCTGTTCCACGACTTGCTGTTCTTATTAAAGGCCCCTACTCCCCTATCCGTCCCTACATAAAGCGTATTTTCATCCGCTCCAAGACACATAATTCTCTCACCCGGCAAAACCGTAGGATAATTAAACCTATCCCAACTATTATCTTTCTTATATAATAATAAACCCTGTTTAGCGCCAAACCATTTTCCGTATTCGTCAAATAATAACCTATAAACCCCATGACTCATAATTTTGTCCGGATCATTAAATTGAACCCAGCCTGTATCATTCAAAGAAAACACACCCCTATCAGTAGCTATCCATACCACCGTAGAACAAACCGCTACATCGTTCACACAGATATTTTTAATTACCGTCCCCATATACCCATTTGTCAACTTTAGCAACCCGCTGTTAGTCCCAATCCATAACTCATCCCCTTTTACCTCAAGCGACAATACATCGCTGGCTTCTATGAAATTATACCATATATTTTTTGATTTATTAAACTGTGAAATTCCGGTCCGGCTCCCAAACCACATATACTTATTGTTAAACGCCATCGCTGTAATTTCTGAATTCAAAAGATTGATTGTATTGGAAAACAGATACGAACTAAAAGCCCCCTGTCCGATGATATAATTCCCTATCTCCGACAAAGCGCCAAACCATAAAGTGTCGCCCGTTTTAAACAAAGACATTATGCGTCCCGAAGGAAACCCGTATAAACAATGTTCCAGTAAATTAAATCCCACAGCACTGTATTTATAAATCCCGTCCCCGGAAGTACCTACCCACAAGAATTGTTCATCCACTTCCGAACAAACAACGGGATACCTGTTAAGAGATTTATCCATTGTATACCACGGCGCTAACCACGAATACTCCTGCGGCGAATTTTTAGGTTCCCAACTTACTTGTTGCGGTATGGAATCCGTAACATCCGAAGACCCTGAAAATTTATCAACTTTAATGTATTTATTCCCGTTTCGTAAATATATATATCTATCCGAAACCCCAAGAGAACATACTCCTGCGATATTATTCATATCTGTAAATTTATAGTTCTCAAAAGTAGGCGTATATTTACCAAGCCCTTTAGGTGTGGTGAACCAGACTTCTCCCGTATAAATATCCTGCTGAATTAATTTAATATCCAATGGAAGAGCATCTCTTGAAACCGGGACTTCATACTTTTGAAAAAGCTTATCATATCTTAATATTCCTTCCCCTGCAAAATAAACATACCTGTTCCCTGCACTAATAGAGTTTACCACCCGCATATTCCTTAATAATTGCCAATCAGAAGGGTTGCTTATATAACAAAAAATCATTAATATAATCATTTCTAAATTCTTATTTTTATTCTCTCTATTTCTTATACGGACATAGTGTTTTGCACGAACAATACTCGCACACCCCTGGATAACTTGGTCTTGTATCAAAATCGCCTGACCGTATTCCATCTGCCACTATCTTAATCGTCTCTCTAGCTTTTTCTATTTTTTTGGGAATGTCTTTTAATTCTCCAATTACTCCGCCTTCAACAAAATGAAACTCTACCCGGCTCGGCACATTTTTAAATCTTTCAAAATACGCTAACGCATAAACCGGCAGTTGCACACTCCCGCGTACCCGCTGGTTTGCTTTGATAATGGTATTCACATCCCCTGTTTTATAATCTATTATTATTCCACCTTCATCTACCCTGTCCCAACGTCCTCTTACTTTGACATAGTCACAAATAAACGAAAACTCTTCTTCCACATATAAAGGACTCCTGCCGGATTGCTCTTCCTGTTCCCAGAATTGTCTTAGAACTTCTTTTCCCTTTTGATAACGTTCATCTTCGTGTTCCCTTGAAATAAACCCCTCGCTCTCCCACGAAGACTCAAAAACATGAATCGTAGCTTCTAATGATAACGTTCTTCCTGATTTTTTGTATTTCAAATAAGATTCTATTGCCTTGTGAACCGAGCCTCCGTAAATCATTGCATGATGTTTCGGAGTCGGAATTCTGAGCCAGTGCAAATACCAGTATTTACGCGGACAACTCAGCCAGTCGTCTATACCTGTGCTAGAAAGTTCAACCAGCTGAATATCTTTAAGCAAATTCAACTGCACTGCTTTCACATCTTTATATCTCGATATCTTTTTAAGCGTCTCAGCTTTCTCAGTCATAAGCTCTGCTTTTGGTATATCCAAGGTCTCCATAACGAACTGGGAAAGTTTCTTCTCCCGCTTTCCGCCGTAATCTACCCCTGAACTTAAAATCAACGTCTCTTTTGCTCGTGTCAATCCTACATAAAATAACCGCCGTTCTTCCTGTAAATGAATTTCCTCTTCCGATAATTGCAACATCTGTTCTTTTATTAATTCCAATGGTATTTCTACCAGTGTAGGCATTTTATAATGCGGGAAATTATCCGTCACAAGCGCAGGCAAAAACACGACTCTAAACTCAAGTCCTTTTGCTTTGTGGACGGTTAAAATACGCACTGCTTCGGCATCAAAATCCGCCTGCGCGCACGGCGGGCTGCTTCCCAACGAAATCAAACTGTCTATATAATTTATGACAAATGGCAATTTGTTATTTGAAATCACATCCATTATATACTCAACCAGTTTGAAAAACTCTGAAATGTTTTTCATACGAATTTCCGTTTCTATAGAAGGCTTTGCAACAAGACTGTTAAGCCACCCCGTCCGGACAAGAAACTCGTAAAGGACTTTGCTCACAGAATTAACCGAAGCTAATTTGCTGAAAAATTCAAAATCATTCAAAAACTTTTTAATAATAACTGATCCCTTTTCAGAGATTTCTAATTCTTTATTCAAAGCATCGTATAAACTTAAGTGACGTAAATGCGCAAAACTCATACATTTATAAAGGTCGGGAGAATTAAGTTTGTATGCGGGGGAACTTATAACATCATACAAAGCCTGGCTGTCGGAAGAATTACTGATTACGCGGAGAAAATTAAGTAAAACTTTTACCTCTTCCCTATCGTAAAGACTCTCTCCCCCATCAGAAAGCCAGGGGATTCCTTTCAGATTCAAAGCATCCAAAAAATGCGCCGCTCCACCGTTAGTCCGCACAAGTATTGCAAAATCACTGTATTTATATCCTTTTGCAACGTTTTCTATGATATAGTCAACTATCGCATCCGCCTCCTCAGAAACAGTAGGATACTGGCAGTATTTTACCCCATTCCGCTTACTCTTTGAATCCGCAATAATTGATTTGTCGATTTTTAACTCTGTTTCCAATCTATACGGATTATTAAATGTAATAAGTCGATGAGCAACGTCAAGAATAGATTGAAGACTACGATAATTTCTGTTAAGAATAACGGTATGCGTATCGGGATAAGTTGTTTTGAATCCTAAAATATTTGAAAGACAGGCCCCGCGAAACTTGTAAATAGATTGGTCATCATCACCAACTACGGTCAAATTAGGGTTTTCCCCTGCTAAAAACTTAAGAAACTGGAACTGTGCATAATTCGTATCCTGGAACTCATCTACTAATATATACTTAAACTGCGATTGAACACGCTTTAATATACTCGGTCTGGTACGGAAAAGCTTTATCGGCAAAGCTATTAAATCCTGAATGTCTACATATCCCGTATTCCTTAGTAATTCTTCATAACTTTGATACCAGTTGGCAATCTCAACTTGTCTTGTAAATCCTTCTTTCAATTCAGTCTCCATATTAATATCTAAATTAGTTTTCGCATATTTTAAATACTCTTCCACGTTTACATCTTCGTCTTTGACTCTTGAAATTAGATTCAAAAAAGCGTATAAATATTTTGTAGGATTGGATGGCGGACGGAAATAATTCAATGGGAACTCAAACAGTTTTTCCTTTAAGAGAAAGAGCAATTCCGTAGTTGATAACACTTTGAAATCCGGGTTTATACCTAATTCAAACGCAAATTCCCTGATTAACCTTTGCCCGAAAGAATGAAAAGTACTAATCTTAGTTCCAACCCATCCATAAGGGACCAACGAATCAACCCGTCTTTCCATTTCTTCCGCTGCTTTATCAGTAAAAGTAAGCGCCAGTATTTCACTCGGTTTTGCTTTCTTTGAAGAAATAAGGTATGATATACGATGAGTAATTACACGAGTTTTTCCTGTTCCTGCGCCTGCAATAATCAATAAAGGACCTTCACCAAAAGTCACCGCTTCAAGTTGCTGTGGATTAAGCGCAGATAGAATTTTATCTTCTTTTAAGCTCATAACTCTTTAATATACTTTAAACTTTTAAATATTGCAAGTGATTTTTACAAACTCTTTGGAGATAACTACATCCCAAGTTTATTGTGAATCTGCGTTCTAAAAATTGAATTTGAAACAAATAGCTTGGTGGTAGTTGAATTTTGGATTTACCTTTTGTAGACTTCGATAATTTACTTCACCAACAAAAGAAACTTTGATACAAAAAGCCCTATCAATAGCGATAAGATTCCCAATATAAGAACACACGTTACCATAGTCTTACTTAGAGTAATATTAAACTTTTGTTTCAAATCGCCAACAAATACTGCATCAAATAAACGCCACATATAAAATAACGTCAACATTGCAGAGAAAATTGCCAACACCGCAATCCACATATGTCCGGCAGTTAAAAGTCCCATAATTATCATTAACTTTGCCCAGAAGCCTCCAAACGGAGGTATCCCTGCAATGGAAGCAGCACAGAACAAAAATCCTATGCTTGTAATAGGACTTACTTTAATAAAACCGCCTAATTTACGGATATCTCTCGTATTAAAATACTTTTCTACAACTCCGGCACCAAGGAATAAACCACCTTTCCCAAGAGCGTGTGCAAATGCATAAAGCAACGCCGCATTTGTTGAAAATTCATTTAATAGCGCAAACCCAAATAAAATATACGCAATCTGGGATATGGTAGAATACGCTATTATCTTCTTCATATCGTTAGATACAAGTGCCGCTCCACCTGCAATAATAGACGAAATTATAGCAAGAGGAATAACCCACTGAGCAGTATAATTAAATGTACTGACCCATATTTTTGCAAATGCAAGGACTCCAATTTTTGTAATTATTCCTGAAAGCAATGCAGATGAAGGTGATGGGGCAACAGGATGAGCATCCTGTAGCCACGTATATATCGGCAGACACACGGATTTCGCAATTAACCCAAGAAAAATAAGATTAAATATTAATTCAGGAGAATCAAGAGTTTGCCCCCTCAATAAATCGAGATCAAGCGTTCCTTTTTGAAGGTAAATAAATATAAACCCTAATAACATCAGTGATGACCCTAATAAAGTCATCATAAATGATTTGTCGGCAATTTTAATGTTTGCAGCTTTTCGCGTAAAGCCAATAAGTCGCCATGTACTGAAAGCTGCAATTTCCCAAAAAACATAAAGCAAAATAAGATTATTGGAATACGCTACTCCCATAAGCGAACCAATCAACAATGTAGTTATAAAATAATATTCGTTAGCATTCTCTTTTATATAATTAACCGAATAGATAAGCGCAACTAACCCAAGAAGAGAAAACATAAGCGCAAATACAAGCCCAATCTTATCCAATTCAAAACTTACACTGAAAAAATCCGCATTTAATAGAGATATCCAATATGTTTGCCCATTCATAACAGAAGGGATAAGCAAAACAGTTAGAATAAAAGAAACAGCAACCAATGCAATGGCACACGCTTCTCTTGCACGAGGCTTAAAAACTAAACATAAAGCCGAACCCAACAAAGGGATAATAATGGATAAAATTAACAAAATCATAATTTTTAGGTTTTACATAAAATTAAAACAATGTCAAGGAAAAATCTGGAGCTTGCTTAAAAATTTCATTTCACTTACAAAAAGAAAGGCTTCACCTTTTGGATGAAGCCTTTCTTTAATTTGTTTATTTACTTAATCATTCATTCGCTTTTCTTTCAAACCTTCTCGCTTCATTCGTTCATCTTCACTAATAAGCCTGTCTTTCTCCGTAATCTTAAAATCCTTCTTGTCTACAGCCCATTTTATCACACCATGTTTGTAATTTGTTATATAACGATATACCAGTTTATCATAATGCCCATAATAATCCGTATATTTAAGAATAACGGTATCTATGGCGGAAACTCTTATCCTATAACTGCAAGAAAACCAATCAAGAGGAATTATAATTTTATATGAACCCCATTTATCTGTTGTTGTCTCCCACTTAGTATCTGAGAGCCAATCCAGCCCCTTGCAAATATCAATCATCACCTTAGCATTAGCCGCCGGATCTTTACCAATTCTAACTCTACCTTTAATAATACACTGTGGCTCTTTCCGCTTGGGTGCACAACCGCCAGCTACTAACACAACCAATACTAATAAAAGAATTCTACGCATATACCCCCCTATTATTTTAATACAGTTAATTTCCTTATTTCTTTATACTTTCCAAATTCAAGGCAATAAAAATAGATGCCTGATTTCATATCTTTTTTATCTAAAAATATTGTATGAGAACCTGCCTCTACTTCCCCATCTAAAATTGTTTTTATCAACTTACCTGCTAAACTATAAACCTTTATTGCCACGTTACTTTTGTTCGGCACTTTATACTTAATAACAGTCCTATCCGAAAACGGATTAGGATAATTTTGATATAGTACATAATTATTAGATACACTTTTGTCAATTTCTTTTATTCCTACCGAACCCATTCTTATAATATACATATCTGTTTGCCCTGAAGTAAAATATTCTCCCACCCCTGCAACTACATATCCGTTATCAGAACATTGTATAATAGAATTCCCCCTGTCGTCTCCATTCTTTCCAAAAGTCCTTGTCCACAAAGTATCCCCTGTAGAATTTGTTTTTATAACATACACATCTTCCCACGTTCCGCCCATAGTCGAAGTATATCCGCTAATAATAAATCCACCATCGTTACACTCCTGGACAGAATATCCCCTATCATCACCGGTTTTGCCATAAGTCCTTGTCCATAAAGTATCTCCGCTTGAGTTTGTTTTTATCAGATACACCTTTTCGCTTCCCGTTTTTGTATAACCCGTAACAATAAATCCGCCATCGTCACATTGCTTAACATCATACGCACAATCATTGTTACTTTTTCCAAAAGTCCTTGTCCATACCGTATCTCCACTTGAACTTATTTTTATAAGATAGACATCATCATAAGTGGTAACCCTGCTGGAACCTGCAATTACAAAATTACCGTCTGCACATTTCGCAATGGAATAACCATAATCGTCTTCTGCCCCGCCAAAAGTCCTTGTCCATATCGTATCTCCAAAAGAACTTGCTTTTATAACATATACATCATTTTTACCTGCACCAAAAGAATTTGTATACCCTGCAATTATAAAACTTCCATCTGTGCAAACTTGAATTGAACGTCCAAACTCGCTTTGACTTCCGCCAAAAGTTACCGCCCACGACGAATCGCCATCCTCATTAACTTTTAATAAAAGAACATCCGTGGATAGACTGCCAATTTCACCTGCAATTATATATCCGCCTCCGCATTTCTGCACACAACGTCCTTCTTCATAATCAGTCCATCCGTAATTTCTTGCCCAAACCGAATCGCCTAACGAATTTATTCTTACAAGATAAACATCCGATTTTCCCACCCCGAATGACCATGTTCCGCCGGTAACTATATACCCTCCTGTTCCCGAACACTCCTGTATGGAATTTCCCCAATCCCATTCATCCCCACCATAAATCCTTGTCCATAAAGTATCCGGTCCGCTTGCATATACCGGCATAACAATCAACCCAAAAACAATCGCTAATAATGTTTTCTTCAAAAAACTTTTTACATTCTTACTTTCACAAACCATTTTTCCCCCTAGTTTCTTTTTTTTGTTGCTGATTTACTTGCTTCCATTAATTCTCTAAAACTGTCTAAAGTCTTTTCTGCTTCTTTTTCATCTATTATTTCTATGGCAAATCCTGCATGTAAAATAACCCAATCTCCAATCTTGACCTGAGGAACAAGCTGGATATTGATTTCCTTTTGCACCCCCGTCAATTCAATAAGTGCAGTCTCCTCATCGTTTATCTTTACGACTTCTACTGGTATTCCAAGACACATAATTTTTTATTCCCACTCAATGGTTGCAGGTGGTTTATGTGTTATATCATATACAACACGATTAACCCCTGTCAACTCATTAGTTATCCTTGTCGACATTCTTTCAAGTATTTCATACGGAATATCTACAAACTTCGCGGTCATAGCTTCCCGTGAATCCACGGCGCGAATGGCAATCGTATATCCATACGCACGACTGTCACCTTTAACCCCGGTAGTATAAGTATTTGTCAAAACCGCAAAATATTGCCATAAGCTTAACTTACTTCTATCAAGTTCATACCTTACAATCGCATCCGCTTCTCTTAGTAGTTCCAACCGTTCTTTTGTAATGTCCCCAATAATCCTGACCGCTAACCCGGGTCCCGGAAACGGCTGTCTGTTAATAATAAAAGGTGGTAAATTTAACTTTTTCCCAACCCTGCGGACTTCATCTTTATAAAGTTCTTTTAAAGGCTCTACTATTTTCTTAAATTTTACATTCAAAGGTATCCCACCGACATTGTGATGAGTCTTTATAACTGCAGAATTCTGGGAGCTTCCGGATTCAATCCTGTCAGGATAAATAGTTCCCTGCAAAAGGTAATCCGCATTTACTTTTTTTGCCTCTTCTTCAAAAACTCTTATAAATTGTTCCCCGATAATTTTTCGTTTCTTTTCAGGGTCAACAACTCCTTTTACGGCAGATAAAAAACGTTCTTCTGCATTAACTTTTATAAAATTCACTTTTAATTTTTTGATTACTTTTGCAACTTCTTCTGCCTCATCTTTCCTCATAAACCCGTGGTCAACAAAAACTGTTGTCAAATTATTACCTAAAGCTTTTGCGCCAAGCGCGCCTGCTACGGATGAATCTATCCCTCCGGAAATAGCAAGAATAGCTTTACGATTCCCAATTTCAGCTTTTAGCTCATTGACAGAACGGGTAATAAAATCTTCAAGCTTCCAGTTTGCTTTGCAATTACATATATCAAAGATAAAATTAGATAACATCTTATCGCCGTATTCGGTATGCACAACTTCAGGATGCCATTGCAAACCATAGAGTTTATAGGTCTTATGCTTAAACGCGGATACGGGACAATTTTTTGTTTGCGCAAGAATTTCAAACCCCGACGGGAGTGAAACTACACTATCCCCGTGACTCATCCATACTTTAATGGATTTTTTCAATCCTTTTAATAATCCAACAGGTTTCTTTATTGTTACCTCTGCTACTCCGTATTCCATTTTATTACTTCGTTTTATTTTCCCGCCAAGTTGATGCGCAATAAGCTGATGTCCGTAACATAACCCCAAAATTGGAATCCCTTTATATAATAATTTGGAAGAAATTTGAGGTGCGTTTTCACAATATACGCTCGATGGCCCGCCGGATAATATTATCCCTTTCACATTTGTAGGCAACTCCTCAGGAATAGCTTCCGGACTTACTATTTCAGAATAAACATTCTGCTCTCTTACTCTTCTGGCAAGTAAATGGCAATACTGCCCTCCGAAATTTACTATATAAATTGTATCAGGATTTTTCATTTATTGTAAGTCAAGCTTCCAGCTTGATAATGTTTTTTCATCTGTAACTCAAGCTTTCCTGCCTACCGTCAGACGGGCAGCTTGATAATAAGCAAGCAAGTCAACGCCACAGCGAACTCCGCAAAAGGCGGAGATGCTTGCATTACAATAATCTTTACAGGTACTTTTCAAAATCTTTATCTTCCCCAACTTGACGGACAAGAGATTTTATTTCATCTATCCGATTTCTATCACATATAAAAACAACATTATCGCTTTGAACTATAACAAGGTCAGACACCCCGATAGTAGCGATAGCCCCATTTGTAGATACAATAATACAGTCCTTTGTATCTATACCGCTGTGAAGCCCTAACTTCACATTATTATGTTTATCTAAAGAATGAAGCCTTTCCAATGAAGTCCAGGAACCGACATCGTCCCACGTAAAATTACTTTTTACCACGGCTACGTTCTGGCATTTCTCCATTACACCATAGTCAATGGAAATATTCTGCGCCTTATTATAAAGCTGCACCAATGAAATTTGTCTTCTCTTTAATTTCATCAAATCGTCATAAAGTTCAGGCATACAACTATGAAACGCCTGCAAAATTTTATCTACTCTCCACACAAAAATACCCGAATTCCATAAAAATCTACCCGCGTGAATAAACTCCTGCGCTTCTTTCTGATTGGGTTTCTCTTTAAAATTCTTAACTTTATAAATAGAACCCGTAATTTCGTCGCCAACTTCTATATACCCATATCCGGTTTCTGCCCTTTTAGGAGTAATACCAAAAGTAACAAGCCACCCCTGATTTGCAATTTCTACTGCCTGTTCTATAGTATTTAAAAACTCTCTGCCGTCAGGTATCCAGTGGTCTGCCGGCAACACGGCCATAACGTCATTTTCTTTTAAGTTTATTGCAGTATATCCAATGGCACAAGCCGTATTTCTGCCAAAAGGTTCTAATAGTTTTTTAACCCCGGGAGTCAGCTTTTTAAGCATTGGATTCAATTCTTTATTAGCGACTACAATAATTTTTTTCCTTGGGATAAGGGGCAATATCCTGTTAACGGTTTCGACAATCATAGGTTTTGAAGAGGCAATTGGTATGAGCTGTTTGGGATGTTTTCGTGTTGAACATGGCCAGAATCTTTCTCCCCTGCCACCTGCTATTATTATACCATATAACATAATAGTATTTATTATTGTTAAAATTCAATAAGTCAATAAATTTTTTCCTTTTGGTGTCAAGTTTATACTCTATTAAAAAAAATTTCTTTCTCATAACTAGGCATCCCTAATTATGAAAATAAAAAACCTTGACAGGTATTTTTTTAGTAATTAAAGTAGCGAAGTTATTTTAAAATACAAAAGGAGGAAAAATGAGGTTTAAATTATCATCAGGGAAAGAAATCCCTGTGGAGATGCACAAAGCGAGAATGGTGCAGAAAGTTTTTCTGGTACCCGCAAAAGAAAGAGCCGAAGCTATGAAAGAAGCAGGATATAATACATTTCTGCTCAAGACAAAAGATATATTTCTTGATATGCTTACGGATAGCGGAGTAAATGCAATGAGCGATCACCAGATGGCTGGTTTTATAGATACGGATGACGCTTATGCCGGCAGCAGAACATTTTATGAATTTGCCGATGCAGTAAAAGACGTATTAGGATTCAAATACGTAATGAATGTTCACCAGGGAAGAGCCGCAGAACATTTATTGGCAAAAACATTCATCAAAAACGGTGATGTCGTTGCTACAAATTATCATTTCACAACAACAAGAGTTCACATTGACCTTATGTCAGGTGGACCGGCTTGTCTCGAACTTTACACCGATGACGCACTTAAGACAGACAGCCAGGTGTTATTCAAAGGCAATATGTCTCCGCAAAGACTCAAAGACACCATCAAGAAATACGGTAAAGAGAAAATGGCATATGTCAGAATGGAAGCTTCCACGAATTTAATCGGTGGACAGCCATTCTCCATGGCAAATTACAAAGAAATCACAAAGATAGCAAAAGACCTTGGTATTCTTACAGTATTGGACGGAAGCTTGATATGCGAAAACGCATATATGATAAAGGAAAGAGAAAAGGGATACGAAAATAAAACCGTTGCTGAAATAGTAAAAGAATTATGCAGTCTTGTTGATATATATTATATGAGCGGAAGAAAAAATACCTGCTGCAGAGGCGGATGTATAGCAACAAACAATAAAGAATTGTTTGATAAAATATCCCCCTGGTTGCCCGCTTATGAAGGGTTCTATACTTATGGCGGAATGTCACAAAGAGAAGTAGGTATAATGACTGTCGGTATGAGAGAAATGACGGACCCGGAAGTTGCAGGATGCTCGGTAGAACAGGTTAGATATTTTGTTGGAAGACTTAAAGACGAGGGAATACCTGTAGTTACACCCCCGGGAGCATTAGGTTGCCATATTGATGCAAGAAAATTTGCACCTCATATACCAAAAGAAGGATATATTGCAGGCGCTGTAACTGCTGCACTTTATATCGCATCAGGTATAAGAGCGATGGAAAGAGGAACAGTTTCAATGGAAAGAAACCCGGATGGAAGCGAAGCTTATGCAGATGTAGAACTTACAAGAATCGCAGTTCCAAGAAGAGTTTATACGATGTCTCAACTTGAATACGCCGTTGATAGGGTAGCGTGGCTCCACAAAAATAGAGAATTAATAGGTGGATTAACATGGAAAGAAGAACCACCCGTACTCAGATTCTTTGTCGGAAAATTGGATCCAATCAATGATTGGGGAACAAAATTAGCAGCTGCATTCAAGAAAGATTTTGGTGATAAGATATAAATAAGTAGAAAGACTATAGCTGTAATTTCAGAAGTAAGTGATTTTACAGCTATAGTCATTTGTATCATAAGTAAAAAGGGGGAGAAATGGGAAAATCTCTGAAAGATAAACTTTCGGCAAGAATCAAAGTTGCCAAACGCTCTACAATACGAGAACTGTTGAAACTTCTGGAACAACCCGACATTATATCTTTTGCAGGAGGAATGCCCGACCCCGCTCTATTTCCTGTTAATCTTATTAAAGAAGCCTGTGACCACGTATTGACAAACCATAGTGAATTTACATTACAATATGGGTCATCTGAAGGATATCTCCCCTTAAGACAGGAACTTATCAGAAGAATAGAAACCAAGGAAAAAACTAAAGTTAGCGAAGATGAAATTATTGTAACAGTAGGTTCGCAACAAGGGTTAGACCTTGTTGCTAAAATATTACTGAATTATGGGGATATTGTTATAGTTGAAGAACCAACTTATTTGGGAGGACTTCAGGCTTTCAGGTCTTATGGAGGCCGATTTATAGGAATCCCTTGCGATGAAACCGGGATGCAGGTAGAATTAATAGAAGACAAATTAAAAGAACTCGGCAAACACGAGATTAAAAGAATTAAGTTTGTCTATGTAGTCCCTGACTTTCAAAATCCGGGCGGGAGAACCTTATCCCTTGAAAGACGAAAAAAATTGATTGCCCTTGCAGAAAAATATGATTTTTTAATAGTTGAAGATAGCCCCTATAAAGAATTGCGTTACTGTGGTGAACATAAACCATCTCTATTTTCTCTTGCTCCAAGAGGTAGGGTAGTTATGCTTTGCACATTTAGTAAATTATTTTGCCCGGGGTTCAGACTGGCTTATGCTATAGGAGATAAAGATGTTATATTCCAGATGGTCACGGGAAAACAGGCTACCGACTTATGCACGCCGGCATTCAACCAGGCAGTTCTCTCCTATGTGCTCAAGAAAAATGCTTTAGACCCGCATATTGAAAAATTGATTAGTGCTTACCATGGAAAACAAAAATGTATGTTGAATAGTCTTGATAAATATATTCCGCCGTTAGGTATGCCTTCAATAGAATGGACAAAACCAGATGGTGGACTATTCCTGTGGATGACGATGCCGGAATACATAGACACGGAAAGAATGCTTTCAAGAGCAATTGAAAATAAAATAGCTTATGTAACGGGAACGGATTTTTTCCACGATAGTTCGGTAAAAAATTGTATGCGATTAAACTTCTCAATGTCTTCAGTTGAAAGAATAGAGGAAGGAATAAGAAGACTTGTCGAGGTTATAAACGCGGAAAAATAATGTTTTGTTACATACGGATTAGCTAATTCTATCCGCTGCAAGTTGTTATCTTTTTAATATGGGCGGTTTTATCAAAAAAGTCAATATTGCTATTGCCAAACAAAGAATCCCCACAACAATAAATATTAATGAGTAGTTGTTGTTTGTTGACTGCAAGACTTTTGGCGCAAAAAGATTGCTGAGCAATCCGCCAAATCCATAAGCAGAAAATACAAAACCATAATTTACACCTGAATTTTTTGTTCCGTAATAGTCGGCAGTAATTGCAGGGAAAACAGAAAAATAACCTCCGAAACATAAACCAACCAAAGCAATACCAATCCAGAAATAAACAGGAAATATCGGAATGATATTTAATAAAAGTATTGTTATCCCACAAATAATAAATATAAAAAATAAAGTTCTAATTCTCCCAATTAAATCCGATACTTTACCCCAGAATATTCTACCACAGGCATTAAATATTCCAAGCACCATTACCCCAACCGTAGCAAGACTTACAGGAAGTTTTGCCACATCCTGACCAATTGGAGAAGCTTGTCCTATAATCATTAATCCTGCCGCGCAACCTACAAAATACATTATCCAGATAAGATAAAACTCTTTTGTCTTTAACATTTCCCGGAAAGAAAAATCATATTTTGTTACACCGATTTTTGCCGATGGATTAAACCCTGCAGGGCACCAATCAACTGGTGGATTTTTTAAAAATTGAGCTCCGGTAGTAACGACTATAAGAAAAATTATACCCAGTGTAATGAATGTAAAACTTACCCCTTTAGAGGTAATAAGAAATTGTGCAATAGGTGCAAAAACAAGAGATGATGCCCCTAAACCAAATACCGATAATCCGGTAATTAATCCTCTCTTGTCGGGAAACCACTTTACGCCGGTAGCAATAGGACAAACATAAGCCAAACCAACACCAATACCACAAATTACTCCATAAGAAATGGCAACTCCAACAATCGTTTTAGATAATCCTGCTAAAATAAGACCAATAGCTAAGAAAACGCCTCCGGTTGTAGCAACAACTCTAGGCCCTTTTTTATCCTGCCATCTCCCCCCAACAATTGTAGAAAGAGCACAAAACATAAGAACTAATGCAAATGGCAAACTTGCCTGTGTTAAAGAAAAATTAAAAGGTTCTGCCTGTAACGGTTTACGAAACACACTCCATGTATATGTTATACCAAGACACATTTGGATTGAAATTCCAGCTATGACTACCGACCAACGATTCGTTTCTTTTCGACTGCTCATATTCTCCTTACACTTATTGCTAACCAATTAAAACTTTTAAAATAATTGTCCTGAAACTATACTTTAAATGCTATCTGTCAAGGAATAAAACCTAACTCCATAACTAATTCGAATACATTTTTTATCTTCTTGAAGGATATTATCCTCAAACAAAAATATATTGACAAATCGGTATTTTTATGACATCTGTAAGACAATGAGTAAGTTGCTGCGTTTTATCTCAATATTAGATTAATGACTCGGCTTTTATTATTGCCTATTGTTTTCTTACTCACTCTATTTGTTGATGGTTGTTCACCTAAAAAAAAATCCTCTATAACGATTGCCGGTTCCACTTCTGTACAGCCTTTCATCGAAAAACTTGCTGACCAGTTTATGGCAAAATATCCTGGTATAAAAATCGATGTCCAGGGTGGTGGCTCTACTGCAGGAATACAAGCAACGTTTAACAACACATGTAATATAGGAACATCTTCAAGAAACCTCAAACAAAACGAACAAGAATTAAAAACTTTCCTTATGTGTTATGATGGAATCGTAATTATCCTACATAAAACAAATCCAATCAATGATTTAACCGAGGAACAAATAAGAGCTATCTTTGACGGCACAATTACTAATTGGAAAGAAGTCGGGGGCAAAGATTCTAAAATTATTCCGGTAACAAGAGAAGAAGGCTCAGGAACAAGAGGCTCTTTTGAAGACTTGATTATGGAGAAAAAAGTAATAAGTGATGCCTGTCTTGTTCAGGATTCAAATGGTTCGGTGCGAGAAATAATAGCAACTACCCCTCAAGGAATAGGTTATATATCTGCCGGGCTTGTTGATGAAAGAGTAAAAGCAATCAACATTAATGGAATTTCAGCGAATACCGAAAATTTTCTTTCTCATAAATATAAGTTTATGAGACCGTTTTTACTATTAACAAAAGATGCCCCGACAAGTAATGTAAAAAAATTTATTGATTATACATTGTCTACGGAAGCACAGGATATATTAAAGAAATATGGTTTAATTTCAATAGGAATAAAAGAATGAAAGATAAAATAGCAAAGTGGACGCTATTAGTTATTGCTTTTTCTGCTGTCCTTGCTCTTTTATTAATTACATTTTTTATATTTCAACAGGGCGTTCCTTTAATGTTCAAAGCAGGGTTAAAAAACTTTTTCTCTACTCAATGGTCTCCAACTCACGGAAAATTCGGAATATCTTCAATGATTGTCGGTTCACTAATGGTAACTTTCGGAGCGCTTTTGATCGGCGTCCCTTTAGGACTTTCCTGTGCAATTTTTTTAACGGAATTTTCTTCCAAAACAGTCCAGAAAAACTTAAAGCCTGTAATTGAATTACTTGCCGGAATTCCATCCGTCGTTTACGGCTTTATCGGCATTATTGTCTTAGTCCCATTTATAAGAGAACACATAGGAGGACCGGGATTTTCGGTCCTCGCGTCAAGCATTATTCTTGGTATAATGATTTTACCCACAATAGTAAGTATTTCTTATGACTCTTTACTCGTGGTTCCGGGAACTTACCGCGCAGGCTCATTGGCGCTCGGCGCAACAAAATGGCAAACGGTTACTATGGTATTGATCCCTGCCGCCCGTTCAGGTATAATTACTTCAATAATCTTAGGAATGGGAAGAGCAATCGGGGAAACAATGGCAGTAATTATGATTGCCGGTAATGCCTTAAAAATTCCACATTCAATACTTGACCCGGTGCGCACGATTACTTCAACGATTGCGCTTGAATTAAGTTATTCCGTAGGTGACCATAGAATGGCTTTGTTTGCTTGCGGAACGATACTTTTTATTATTATCATTATCCTGAATATTATTGCAACTAAACTTACAAGGCGAACATAAAAAAATGTATAATAATTCTATCATTATGAATCTATCACTTATCTGTGTTTTAATTACAGGAGGATGTTCCTGGTACACATCAGAAGAACTTAAAAATTTAGGTCCGGATGGAATCCATACAATAGGAATTGCCCAAAAACTCCTCAAAACATCAAATCCCAAAAATACAAATGATTTCTGCAAGTGTGATAGATTTTACAATGTAATGCGCACACCTGTTTTGCCGAACCTTATAATCTTTGTTTTTGGTCCTTCTTCAGGCATCTGGGATCCTCCTTGCTGTTGTCATGTGGGAGTAAATACAATAACAGAAGCGTCAGAATTATTAATTGATTCTCCTTTGTCTAAAGATTTATACAATAACCTAATAGATAGCTCCGATATTTCAAGAATAACTACAGATACTCAAGTTTTAGAATACACAGCAAAATTCCTTATACACATATTTTCTTCTGAAGTGGTATGGGATAACTCCAAATATATAAAGATTAATCTTTATATATTTGGAGACTCATCTGCTTCAGAATCAGATTATATGCCAAAAGTAAAGAATACAAGTGATTATTATTGGGTAACTTTATATACTGATAATTTACTTTTTAGAGGTACAATTTCTAAATGGACATTTTACATAAAAAGAAACGGTATAATTGTAGATATAAAGAAAGAAGATATTAGCATCAATTGGACTAATGTGCAAAAAGAAATAGAAAACCAAAAAAAGAAATAAAATAATACTATTTATGAAAACTAAATCAAAAGAGCATTACAACCTAAAGGGCTTATAAAAGATATTATTAAAAACTTTAGTGTATTTTTGTGTTTTTGTGCATTAGTGGCAAAAAAGGAATAATGTTTAAAATTAAACCTAAAACGACTCAAATCATTGCTTATTCGGTTTTGTTAGCGTTGACTTTTATTACCATTGCAGTCCTTGTTTTTATTATTTTATTCATCTTCAAAAATGGCATCAGGGAATTAAGCTGGAGTTTCTTAACGCAACCGACTAAAGAAATGGGAAAAGAGGGTGGAATACTACCTTCCATTGTTGGAACTTTACTCGTTACACTGTTTTCAATTATCATTGCAACACCTATAGGTGTTGGCAGCGCAATTTATTTGACTGAATACACTAAAGGGGGAGCAATCCGCAGGATAATAAGTTTCGGCGCTGATTGCCTTGCAGGTATGCCTTCAATTATTTTCGGACTTTTTGGATTTATATTCTTTGTAATAATGTTGAAAATGGGATGGAGTATTTTATCAGGCGGGTTGACTCTCGCAATAATGATTTTGCCGACTATTATCAGGACATCCGAAGAAGCAATCAAATCGGTTCCTAACGCCTACCGCGAAATAAGTTACTCGCTCGGGGGCGGGAAATTAGACACGATTATTAAAATAGTTCTTCCTACTGCATTACCGGGAATATTAACAGGCGTTATTTTAGGGATAGGAAGAGCAATTAGCGAAACGGCAGCAGTAATATTTACGGCAGGCTCATCGTTAAATATGCCAACGTCATTATTCTCTTCCACAAGAACACTCGCGGTTCATTTTTATATCCTTGCAAGAGAAGGGATATCAATGCCAAAAGCTTATGGAACAGCAACGGTTTTGATTATAATTATATTGCTTATTAATTTTATCGCTTATAGATTAATGCATAAATTTATTTCCAAATATTACTAATGATAAAAATTATAGCTATGGAGTGCAACAACGGTGTTGTTGCAGAAAATAAAAAAGAAAATATCGCAAAATCGCCGATTTTGCACTCCAAAATTTAATAATATGATAAAAATCTCTATAAAAAACTTAAACGTATTTTACAAAAATATTCACGCGCTTAAAAACATAAACTTAGATGTAGAAACAAACGAAATACTTGGGATAATTGGGCCCTCAAATTCCGGCAAAAGTTCTTTACTACAGGTTATTAACCGACTTTCCGAAATGAATAACTCAAAAGTCACGGGAGAAATACTATTGGATACTGAAAGCATATTTTCTTTGCCTATAAACAGTTTACGAAAACGAGTCGGCTTAATATTCGCAACTCCAACTGTTTTACCTGGGTCTATATACAAAAACGTTACTTATGGGCCTAAACTACATAAAAAATTCAAAAAAAGTGAACTTGATGAGTTAGTTTACTTTGCATTAAATACCGCCGACTTATGGAATGAAGTTAAAGACAGACTTCAAGAATCCGCTTCCAAACTTTCCGGGGGACAGCAGCAAAGACTCTGCATTGCCCGTATTCTGGCGCTCAAACCCGAAGTAATTATGATGGATGAACCATCCTCAGGATTAGACCCGATTTCTACGGCAAAAATTGAAGGAACAATGGTATCATTAAAAGATAAATACACATTTATTCTTGTTACGAATAATACAAAACAAGCCGCAAGAGTTAGTTCACGGGTAGCATTTTTCCTGTCAGGCGAAATGATTGAAATTGACAAAACAGAAAAAATGTTTACCAATCCTAAAGATAAAAGAACTAACGATTATATAAGCGGCAGGTTCGGATAATGATAAAAACAACAAATTTAAACTTATTTTATAAGGATTTTCATGCCTTAAAAAATATTAACCTAACAATAAAAGAAAAACTAATAACAGCAATGATTGGACCATCAGGCTGCGGGAAATCAACCCTGCTTAGAGTTTTTAATCGTATGAACGACCTGGTAGAAGGGACAAGAATTACAGGAGATATTCTAATTAATGATGAAAATATTTACTGCCCTGCCTGTGATTTAACAGCTTTAAGGAAAAGAGTAGGTATGGTATTCCAGCGACCGAATGTGTTCCCTTTGTCAATTTTTGACAATGTATCTTACGGCCCTAAAGTATGGGGCATCAGCAATAAAAAGAATCTTTCGGAAATAGTAGAAAAATCACTAAAAGCAGTCAATCTTTTGGACGAATTAAAAGGTCAGTTAAAACAACCTGCTCTTACTTTATCGTTAGAGAAACAACAAAGATTATGCATCGCGAGATTATTGGCAGTAGAACCGGAAATTCTTTTGATGGATGAACCCTGTTCCGCATTAGACCCGATTTCTACGGCAAAAATTGAAGGACTAATGGTTGAGTTGAAAAATAAATATACCATTGTAATTGTAACGCATAATATGCAGCAGGCAGCTCGAATTGCTGATGAAGTTGGTTTTATGCTTTTAGGGGAACTCATAGAATTTGATAAAACAAGCAAAATCTTTACTAATCCTGCTGATGAAAAAACAGCAAATTATATAAGTGGAAGATTCGGTTAGAATCCCTTGGGCGATAGCCCTTAGGGATTCTTTAGTTGGACTTTGTTCCGTAAGGAACATTAGACCAACTTATTCAGCAGAGCTGAATATCCAGCAAAGCTAGGCTAAAAATGATAAAGGGGGGGGAACAATGGATAAATATTTTAATGAAGGATTAAAAAACGTTAAAGAAAATATTTTGCAGATAGCTTCAATAGTTGAAGATTCTATCATAAAAGCCTTAGACGCTTTAAAAACAGTAGATGTTGAAAAGGCTAAAACAATACGCGAAATTGACCGCAAAATAGATAAAATGGAAATTGCGCTTGAAGAACAATGCATTGAATTGATTGCCCGACACCAACCTGTAGGCTCTGATTTGAGATTTTTAATTGGGGCAATTAAAATGAATAATGACCTGGAAAGAATGGGAGACCATGCCGTAAACATTTCAGATTGCGTAAATTCACTTGCAGAACAAACAAATATCAGTTCTATCAGCACTATATGGTCAATGGCAGATGCCGCCATAAAGATGTTAAAAGAAAGTGTTGATAGTTTTATATATAATGACCCTGTAAAAGCCCAAAAAGTATGCGAACAGGATGACATCGTCGATGAAATGAAAAACGATACGATAAGATTGTTGCTTTCAAGAATGATTGAAGAACCTAAAAAAATAGGTGCTGCAACACAATATGCTTTAGTAGCGCGAAATCTTGAAAGAATTGCAGATTTGGCAACCAATATCAGTGAAGACGTAATCTATATCGCTCAGGCACGCGTCATTAAACACCACGCCGAAGAAATGGCAAAAGAGGAACCTAACGCATCCGCTTGATGAAATCTACTAAGAAGAATACCAATGCTCCCATTAACCCGGCTGCAGGAATTGTTAAAACCCAAGCCCATAATATTTTTGCGGCAATACCCCACCGTACCGCTGACACCCTTTTCATTGAGCCAGCTCCGGCAATAGCCCCTGTTATTGTATGAGTCGTGCTGACAGGTATCCCGAAAAGCGACATA
>JAQTXJ010000014.1 GCA_028688815.1 bacterium
CTTGTTTTTAAATAAGTTTCGGGAGTTGAAGCATCAAGCGAAATGCATATTTTATCAATACGAGAGTCAACAATCTTTTGCGCGGATGTTTCATTTAATAAAGTTCCGTTTGTCGTTAAAGTAATGGTAGAAAACCTGTGCCGTTTTCTTGCGTATTCCACAAAATCAAAGAATTCGGGATGAAGCATAGATTCGCCTGTCCCATATAAACCTATTGATACGGGAGATTTTAATTCGGAGATAATTTTTTCAAAAACGTCTTTTTTCATATATTCTGATTGTTGTTTTGTTAAATGTCTGTAACAGTGTTTACACGAAAGGTTACAAATATTGGTTAGTTCTATCTGGATAATATTCGGCCGGCTTCTCACGAATATCGGCCTTTTGTCTGCATCTCGTTTGTTGAGCATCCACCGGTACATAACTTCCGGATAAAGAAATACTTTCATCCCGTGCGTTTTATAATACCGGAAAAACAAGTTTAATTTATTTAGCATTTTTTATTTAAAAGACCCTATAATAGAAGATAATCTTACAAAAGCTTTGGCACGATTTTTCAAGACTTTACGGAATAGTTTCCCCAGGTTAGAAAATTGTATAAGGTGTGACCTGATTGCGAATCGAATAGTATCGCCGGGAGTAAAGTTCTTTGTTTTTATAAGACTTCCGCTAAGTCCAAGAAACGTTTTTGCAAGTTCTTCGGGAGTCGGGTCGTGTTCAAAATATCCTTTTTCTTTGCAAATTTCGTATAATTTTGTCCCCACAAAAGGAGTAGCGATTGACGGCGTTACCGCCCTGACACAATTTTTCTTCCATAAAAGCCGCTGGAATTCTATGGTCTTTTTGCGGGTTTCTTCGTTTTCCCCGGGCATCCCTACCATAAACAAAACCGTAAGCGGCATATCAATCTCTTCACATAATTCTGAAAATTTTACAACGTCTTCTAAATGTAAATTCTTCTTCATAACCTTATTCAAAAATTCCTGGTCTCCCGATTCTGCGCCGATTGTAATATGTTGACACCCCGCTTTTTTCATTCTTTCAAGCATTTCTTTTGAAACCTTTTCTGCCCTCATCAAAACGTCCCATTTAAAATCCAGTTTTTCTTCAAGAATTCTATCCACAAGATTTGAAACCCGTTCCAGGTTAAGCGCAAAATTATCGTCCAGAAAAGGTATGTGTTTTATGTTATATTTATGAATAAGAAGTTTTATATGTTCTATCAGGTAATCAACGGAATGGGCTCTCCATTTTTTCCCTGAGTTTAATTGGGATGCGCAAAAAGTACATTGGTATGGGCACCCCCTGCTGGTAAGCATATACATATTTGGAAAGTTATTTAAGTCCGCCAGTTCATAAGCAGGGAATGGAATGGTATCGAGGTCGGAAATAAAATCCCGCGATGGAGTTAGAATTATTTCTTCGTTCTGCCTAAAACATATTCCGTTAATATTTTTAAGGGATTCCGAATCCTGTTTACTGCTGATATGTTTTATAAGTTCGACTATAGTTTTTTCGCCTTCACCGACAACCCCGACATCAAAACAATTGTATTTTTTTAATGTTTCGATAGGCTGTCCGGTTATATGAACGCCTCCTAAAATTACGGGAACGTTTGGAAAAACCTTTTTAGCTATCCACGCCACACTTACTGCTTCGGGCAGGTTCTGGCTATACATACAGGTTATCCCGATAACGTCGGGGTTGAAGTCTTTTATTTTTTTTGCCAATTTCGGAGCAGGTATAGTCGTTCTTATGAACTCCCTGTTTCTTGCCGTATGCATATCTTTATCCGCGATGCAGTTAATTATTTTAATGTTGGTAAAACCTTCTTTTTGAAGAACGGCTCCAAGATAAAGCAGTGGGATGGAAGCAAGTGGTTCAGGCCTAAATTGTTTACCTACGCCCTTAATGTAGGAATACATCCCGGGTTGTATTAAACATATTTTAAAATCTTTAGAAGCCATTTTATTGTTTTTTTAATAAAACAATCATGCCCGGAGCTTTCCCACAAAAAGTATAAGGTGTTGTCGTGTATGCCAGACCAAGAGAGTTAGCAAAACGAAGAACAAACATAGAAACGGGCAGAATGAATTTTCTGTGAATGATAGTGTTATAATAAGATGGGATTTCCATTCCTCTAAGTCTTTTGATTAGTCGCCCCGTCAAACTCAACCATAAAAAGTAAATGATATGTTTGGGAAGTGTCCAGCACAAATAAACTATTTTACTTATGAAAACTATTTTCTCAATTGAGAATCCCGATTCTGATGCCAATTTTTTTATTATATTTTCGTTGTAGGTATTAATATGGGAATTTTTTTCGGACAGCTCTTTTGCAGGTTTTTCATCATAAGGAACGGTTAAGAGAAGTTTACCTGTTGTGTTGAGTATATGGTTAATTTCTTTTAATACTTCTCTATCATATTTGATATGTTCTAATGTTTCTATGCAAAAAACGGCATCAAAACTTTTGTTTTTTATGGGTAGAATACAGGCATCGCCCTGAATAGAAAGGTTTGAATATCCCTTCATTTTAGTATAATAAGAATGAAGTTTAATGCGCTTAAAAGCGATATCCATACAAAAATAATTATTTGGGTTCATTGTTGCCTCACCCATAATGCCGCTACCTGCACCTATGTCTAAAATTTTTGTATGTTGGTTTAGTTTATTTTGCAGTAAACGTATTATATATTTTCGTTTAAATATTTCTACGGTATCATATAGAGCGGCGTATAGAGATGCCCTGTAAGTTTCGTAATAGTTACGATAACTCACATCCGTTGGATGACTAACAGCATTTTGTTCCATATATTTTTTATCAGACACAGCAACGGACCACAAGCAAGATGCTTATGATACAACTTTCTATTATTCTTCAAACCACAAGCAAGATGCTTGTGACACAACTTTCTATCATTCTTCAAACCACAAGCAAGATGCTTGTGATACTTCTCTATTTAATATAATAAGGACGACTGCACTAAAAGTCAATTATTTTAGAGCAGGGAGTTTCTATATTCGTTTATTTTTTCTCAAATCGAGCAAGTGTTGGAGTTGCCAATCTCTTTCTTTTGCTACTGCAGCATCGGCATCAGAGGGGGTGGCAGCTCTATAAATAGCTTGCAAGGCATAACTTGCCGCACCAACGGAATGAGTGGGAACATGTGCGGTTGCCACCGCTTGACCGGCAGCACGGGCAGCAGAACGAGCAGGGATATCCTCGTTTACTTCGCGGGCAGCCGCGTGAGATGCAAGCGCAGCCTTGCGTATATCTGACATTTTAAATACGCCTGTTTTTATCCATTTATGTAAAGTTGTAATCGCGTTTCGAGGACGATGGTCTTCGGGATATTTTTCCTCAAAGTACGGCAGGACACGTTCGGTACAATCAATTGCCCAGACGGCTAACGTTTTATGGTCGGTTTTGTTTACAAGTTTTATAATTGGCGCTACTTTATATGTAATTGAAAATTTTGATTTTTTCATCAGACATTCCAACAGACCACAAGCAAGATGTTTGTGATACAACTTTTTATTATTCTTCAAACCACAAGTAAGATGCTTGTGATACTTTATTATCTTCTCTATTTAATATAATAAAAACAACTGCTTCAAAAGTCAATTATTTTTATGGAATAAATACCCTGAGAAAAATATTGACTAATACGATAATGTGTGCTGAATTGTAACGAGATGAAAAACATTCTTATCCTCACAACAATTGAAAGAGCTTTTTACTCATCCGTAATAAAATATCAGCTGTTAGAACCATTCATGGAACTTGCAAAGCGGGACAAAAAAAACAAATATACGTATGTCGGTTTTATCCCGATTAACCAGTGGACTTCAAGAGGCGGATTAATAAAAAATTTCATCTTATATAAAAAATACAGGAACCAATTAAAAAAATGGTTGGCCCAGAATAATATTTCCTGCAGTTTTTTGCCTATCCTTTTCCCGTTAAGATGTAAACATTTTTATCTCGGGATTGTGTGGCTTATTTTATATGTTATCACTAGTCTACCGATTCTTTTTTATATTATACTCCGGTATAGAATTAACTTTATCCATTCGCGTAATTACCCTGCAAGTGTTATTGTATACATTGTTAATCGTGTTTTAGGGATGCCTTATGTTTTTGATATGCGCGACGTTTACCCGGAAAAAGCTATAGAAGCAGGGATATTTAGTAAACAATCGTGGAGTTACAGATTATGGAAATTCATTGAACGCAAATTGATAAAATCCGCTTCATATGTTATAACTACTTCACAACCATTTAAGGAATACGTGCAAAGTAATTTCCGCCAGTCAAAAGTAATCTTCCTCCCGAATTGTGTCAACCCGTTACGTTTTAAACCGGATAGCGCGACTCGCCAAACTATGCGTGAAAAGTACGGATTAAGCGACAAGTTTGTGCTTCTGCATTCGGGGGCATTCGGAACACCAAAAGATTTGTTTCTTATATTAAAATATTTTCTGCACTTTAAGACAATAAAGCAGAACAGCCATCTTGTAATACTTTATGGTATGGGGAAAGACATCCCTTATATTTTATCTTCCGCAAAAAAGGCAGGCGTTAAGGAGGAAGATTTGACGGTTTTATCTTTGCCTCCGGATGAAGTTCCAAAATATATTTTGCTCGGGGATATTGGGTTGCATCTCGAATCTATGGCAATTGCAACACCTTATGGGATAGGGGTAAAAGACGGGGAATACCTTTCATCCGGGTTACCAATAATAGTTACAAAATGGCAGGAAGGAATTGCACCGCTTGTAAAAAAATACAATGCCGGAATCGTAATAGACACTTTGATGGATTCAACAAAGAGCGAAGAGGATTTATTAAAAAATTATGATATTGTTCAACGAAATGGATTTAAATTAGTAGACGAAATACTTTCTTTAAGCCAGAATGTGAACAAGCTGGGTGAGATTTATCTAAAATGAACTATGCACGAATAAAAACTCAACCACAGAGGACACAGAGGGGAAAAATAGTTGAGGGTTAAAAGATTAACAAAAAACAGAATGGAGATAAAGAGCAGAGTACACAGAGGAGAAATTAGTTCTCTGTGTTTTTACTATAGTCCCGAGTCTGTTGAGGAATTCGTGCCCATTCGCGTTAATTCGCGGATAAAATTCTTTCTGTCCTTTACGTTTAGTCCAACTGAGACGGATAAAAGATAACAGAAAATAAAATATGAAAGTATCGGTTATTATACCTTTATTTAACAATGCTTATAAGGAATTATCGAATTGCCTTGCAGGGTTAAATGAACAGACAGTTTTGCCGGAAGAAGTAATTATCGTTTCAAACATCTCCCTGAAATTGCCGTCATATAAGTTTAATGTTAAAAGCGTTATTATAGAAACACCTTTTTCTATTGCAACGGCAATAAACGCAGGACTTAAATTAATTAAAGACGGGATTGTTTGTTTTACCGACCCGGATACGGTTCCTTATGAAAACTGGATACAGAAAATCATAGAAATATATAAAAGTGATACCCGTATTGGAGGTGTTGGAGGAAGGGATGAAATTTACAGGGACAATAAGTTGGTCAATGCAAAGGGAGTCAAGATTGTCGGGACGCTAACGGCCTGGGGAAGATTAATTGGCAACCATCATAATATTATTTCTGCCCCACAAGAAGTAGATTTTCTAAAAGGCTCCAATATGAGTTTTAGAAGAGAACTCGTAACAGGCTTTGACAAAAACATAAGCGGGTTTTATTGGTGGGAACAACCGGTATGTCTAAAGATTAAATTCCTCGGTTATAAACTTATTTACAGCCCCGACATAAAAGTAAAGCACTTCAAATACAACGGGCAAACAAGCAACGAAAAAGACATATTTATGCATTCCCAAAACACAACTTATTTAATTTTGAGGTATGGTTTTTGGATAACGAAACCGTTATTCCTTCTTTATGTTTTTTTTATAGGGCAGACTCATAACCCCGGCATTTTAAAGGCAGTTTTATCAAGTTCGTTAACGAATTCTTTTGGTTTTTTATCTGCTTCTGCAAAAGGAAAAATCCGTGGGATTAAGCTTTTTTTGTCCGTGAGAAAAGAACTCCTATCCACGAAAAAAGCAAACTAAACAATACCCGTAACGTAGCACTGCTAAACAACAACGTCCCGTATAGCGTTCTTAAGAAAGTATTGGAAGAATGGTCTTTTAAGTAACGATACATACTCCAGTGCCATTCGATTATTTTCTTGCGCCCCATTTTACGGGTAGATGCTCCGTGATAATGAATCACATTTGTATCGGCACAAAAATACGCTTTATATCCTTTTTCTTTTACGTCGTAACACAAAGCGACATCATTCATAAATATCGGATATCTTTCATTCATCCCGCCAACTTGATTGAAAATAGTCTTTCTTATAAGCAAGCAGGAAGCCATTATTTGTTCCACTTCTCTTGTAGTTTTATGGTCAAAATAACGCATTTTCCAGCCTCTGCCAAGTCCTAAAGCTTCAAAAAACAAATTCTTAAAATTAGGCAATTCCCTGCAGGAAGGTTGTAATTTTCCGTTTGGATAAAAAAACTGCGGCCCGCAAATCGCGGTATCTTTGTGTGAATCCATAAAACTGCATAACTTTTCGATGGTATCTTTTTTTAATATAACATCGGGATTCAATAAAAGCAGGTAGTCGTGGGTTGCAATTTCGGCACCTTGGTTAGTGGCTTTTGATAATCCGGCATTAGTAGCATTTTTAATTATTTTAACGTATGGGAATTTTTTAACTTTTTTTAATGTGGAATCTTTCGAGTCGTTATCTACGAGAATTATTTCATAGGATTTATCAATAGAATCCAGACAATTTTGGATATATTCTTCAGAATTCCACGTAACGATTATTATTGAAACATTTGTCATTACATTAAGATACTCTGTATAAACAAATTGTCAAACCCAAAATGATTTTTCAGTTTGATTGGACTTGACATTTTAGACAAATATAATATTGTACACTTAAATGAAATTTATAGTTCACGGCGGCGCTGGAAACATAACGGATTTTGCCATAAGAGTTCCCGGTCTTGTAAAAGCCTGCAAAATAGGCTACGAAATCCTAAAATCCGGTGGCAAAGCGATTGATGCCGTCCAGGCGTCCGTAGTTGAATTTGAAAATAATCCGTATTTTAACGCGGGAACGGGTTGCGTGCTGAACATAGAAGGCGAAGCGGAACTCGACGCTTCAATTATGACGGACGATATGAAAGCGGGCGCCGTAGCAGGCATAAAAAGAGTCAAAAATCCAATTCTTATAGCAAGGAAAGTAATGGAAGAAACCGACCATATACTTCTGATAGGCGAAGGCGCGGAACGATTTGCAAGAATTATGGGATTCCCGAAATATAATCCCGTAACCGCAAAAAGTAAGGCTCGACTTGAAAAAGACATCAAGAAATTAAAAATGGGCAAAAACACAACCGAAAGATATTTTCCGAAAATAAAAAAATTGATTGATGAATACGGAACAGTTGGCGCCTGTGCGATGGATAAATCCGGAAACATTGCCGCAGCCACATCCACGGGAGGCGTGATTATGGATTTGCCGGGCAGAGTCGGGGATACCCCGATTATCGGCGCGGGAACTTATGCCTGTAAAACCGGAGCAGTAAGCTGCACCGGATGGGGCGAATGTCTTATAAAACTCGGCACCGCAAAATTCGTATGCGACTCGATGCAAACAATGTCCCCTCAATCCGCGGTAAATAAAGCCCTCAAACTTATCGGCGATATGAAAGGCGATGCCGGAATCATTGCTCTGGACAAAAAAGGCAGGATAGGATTCGGCTTCAATACTCCTAAAATGTTGTGGGCGTATGTTGATAAAAACGGAAAAATTCAACACTGTAAATAAAAAACAACTTGTATCCCTTCTCTGTGTCCTCGTTTTTTTACTCTTACCTCTCGATATTTCTTTTCTCCGTTTCTGTTTTCTGTTGTTTTCTCTGTGTTCTCTGTGGTTGGTTTTATATTGACAACTAAAGAGTAAAATGATATAAGATTAAAAAATGAAATACAAGTTACTAGACGATTTAACTTCTGATGTTATGTTTGAAGCTTACGGAAAGACATTTGAGGAGTTGCTCGAGAATTCTGCAATGGCAATGTTCTCGGTTATATGCCGGGTTGAAAAAGTAAAACCAACGACTACTATTAAAATTGAATTGGTATCAGACTCCAAAGAAAAATTGCTCTATGATTGGCTTTCTGCGTTATTAACTCAAAGCGAAATTCATAAATTATTTCTATCCCGATTTAAGATAAACAAAATTTCCGAACTGCATTTGTTTGCTGAAGCCAGCGGAGAAAAAATAAGCCCGGGGAAAGGGGAAACTCTTGTAAAAGGAATCCCCTATTATGGTTTTAAGATACACGAAACCGACAAAGGTTTTTCGGCAAGAGTAACGTTGGACATATAGGAGAAACTATGCGAGATAAATTACAGAAAATATCGGATTATAAATGGCTTATTCCTAAGAACGTGCGACCGGGAATGAACGTAGATGCCGTTATTTATGCGAATAAAGAAATATTGGACACCTTAGAAAACACTGCAATTGAACAATTAACCAACGTAGCCTGTTTACCGGGAATAATCGAGCCGGTTATCGGGATGCCTGATATGCACTGGGGATACGGTTTGCCAATGGGCGCAGTTGGCGCTTTTGACAGGGAAAAAGGAGTCATATCTGCCGGGTGTACCGGATTTGACATTAACTGCGGAGTAAGGATGTTACGGACTAATTTAAGTTTTGATGAAATAAAAGAACATTTAAGCAAACTCATAGATACTTTATTTAAAAACATTCCCTGCGGCGTTGGTTCGGAAGGCAGGCTAAATCTTAATTCCAGAGAACTCGACGACGTTCTTATTAACGGGGCAGAATGGGCAATAAAAAAAGGATACGGGACAAACAGGGATTTAGAATGCATTGAAGAATACGGAAGCATAAAAGACGGCGATTCATCGAAAATTTTTAAAGAAGCCTTAAACAGGGGTGCCCCCCAACTCGGAACGCTTGGAGGAGGAAACCATTTTCTTGAAGTGCAGGCAGTGGACGAAATTTATGAACCTGAAATCGCAAAAGTTTTTGGTATTAATTTCAAGGGACAGATAACCATAATGGTACATTGCGGGTCGAGAGGGTTGGGACACCAGGTAGCAACGGATTACTTAAAACTCCACGAAAAAGCTGCATCAAAATATAAAATTAGCTTGCCCGACCCCCAACTTGTATGCGCTCCAGCCAACTCCCCGGAAGGGCAGGATTATTTTTCTGCAATGAAATGCGCAGCCAACTACGCGTTTTGCAACCGTCAGATTATTGCCCACTGGATAAGAGAAAGCTTTGAACAGACAATGGGTAGCAACTGGGAACAGTTTGAAATGCACAGCGTTTATGATGTGTGCCATAATATATGTAAACTAGAAAGACACGATGTTAAAGGTAAAATACGGGAAGTTTACGTTCACCGTAAAGGAGCAACTTCTGCGTTTCCTGCCGGGCATATATCCGTTTCTCCTTTATACCGCAGCGTGGGACAACCCGTATTGATTGCAGGTTCTATGGGAACGGCATCTTATGTGCTTGTCGGAACAGATACTGCAGAGGAAGCTTTTGCTTCAAGTTGTCACGGCGCAGGAAGAGCAATGAGCAGAAACAAGGCGCTTAAAGAATACAGGGGAGAACAAATAAAAAAAGAACTTCAGGCCAACGGAAAATACGTCCGGGCTACAAGTCCAAAAACTCTTGCCGAAGAAGCTCCGGATGCATATAAAGACGTAGATGAAGTAGTAGATTCCGTCCATTGCGCAGGGATTTCAAAAAAGATTGCAAGAGTAATTCCTCTGGCTATTGCAAAGGGTTAATATGAAAATTTCCGTAACGGTAAAACTAAAATCAAAACAGGAAAAAGTAGAAAAAGTTGATACGGGATATTTGGTTTATGTCAAAGTTCCTCCTATAGAAAACAAAGCAAATGAAGCCATTATAAAATTATTAGCCGAACATTTTAATGTTTCAAAATCTCAGGTTATTATTCTAACAGGTTTAACCTCTAAACATAAGATTATTGAAATAAGATAACTTCTCGCTTATTCTTTTAGACAAAGTTCTTGACTTCTTATGTGTTTGAATTAAAATGCTTCCTGTCAAAAATGGAGGGTTAGTCTAACGGTAAGGCAGCAGACTTGAAATCTGCCGGGAGTAATCCCATGGGGGTTCGAATCCCTCACCCTCCGCCAGTTAGGAATTCTTTGTAATCCTCATCTCCTGATTTTTAAAGTAAAAAAGGGTAAAATAAGCTTTGACGAATTAATGCAAAAGGCTCAACCAGAGAAATTATTTCCAATTGAAAGGGAATATAAAATTTCAAAAGATGAAATTAATCGAAGAAAAAGAGCGTTTACTACACTATCAATTAGTTTAATTATTGGACTGATTTTGGCGTCAAAAATTTTGGATTTCCCAGTTTCTGTTTTTGGTTACTTGTGCTTTGCCACAGCTTTATTTCTTTCAAGTATATTATTATTTAAGTCTTTTGATTACCTGTCGCAGATTAAAATTTATTTATCCAATCAAATAATTGAAAGGACAAATCAAAAAGCATCTGAAAGTTTTTTGATAGCAAACATTAATAACGTAAAAATCAAAAGAACAACAAGGAACACCATTAGAGAAATCTATATTTGGTCCCGTGACGGGAAAAGCACATTCATTAATGCCCTGGAAGATTTCGAACAATTTCGAACCGAACTTATAAACAAAATCGGTAAAAATATTCCCATAAAAGAAATGCGCGAAAAAATTGATTTTGACCACCCGTTATTTTATTCTATCCTTGGTTTGCTGATTAGTTTTGTCGGCGTTTATCTTATAAAAACGATTGCAAGTCTCGATTATTTTAAAACGAAAGTCATTTTGTTTGTTGTCTCTGTTTATATATTTGCAGTGGGCGTATACTTTATTTGCACAAAACCTATTTCAAAAAGGTATGGGAACAAAAAAAAGTTTGCAGATTATATTTTCGGATTTATTATGGTTTGTTTTAGCGTATACATTTTTATCCTGGGGGTAAAGACTGAAAATCATCCGGTCGGATGATTTTCAGCGCAAAAAGGTTTTGGAATTAGCCTTTATACATTTATGAAAAAAATTATTGCAATTGGCGGAGGCGAAATAGGGAGTTCTGGGCATCCTGTTGAAACCACACAAATAGACAAAGAAATAATAAATCTAACCGGGAAGAAAAATCCAAGGTTGCTTTTCATTCCGACCGCAAGTACTGATTCGGAATTATATTTCGAAACCGTAAAAAAACATTTTGGCAAAAAACTCGGGTGCAAAATTGATGTTTTGTATTTAATAAACAAAAATCCTAGCAAAAAAAACTTCGAGGAAAAGATTTTTAGAACAGACATAATTTATGTTGGCGGTGGCAACACCTTGAAAATGATGAAAATATGGAGGGCTACCGGAGTTGATAAGATTTTAAAACAAGCTTATGAAAGAGGCATTGTTCTTTCAGGGTTAAGCGCCGGATCAATTTGTTGGTTTAAATGGGGACTTTCTGACTCAAGAAAATTTATCAACCCCAATGCCGATTTAATAAAGGTTTCCGGTCTGGGGTTAATAAATGCCCTTCATTGTCCACATTATGATTTTGAAAAAGACCGAAAACCAAGTCTAAAAAAGATGATGAAGAAAACATCCGGAATTTCAATTGCCATAGACAATTGCTGTGCAATTGAAATTATTGATGACAACTATCGAATCATAAGTTCAAAAGCATCTGCAAACACTTACAAAATATACTGGAAATCAAATAAGTATTACGAGAAAGTAATAAAAAAAGAAAAAGAGTTGAAAGCATTAAAAGATTTATTGAAGAAATAAAAGGGATTTGCCGCTCCAAAAGGAATCCGACTCAAAAGGAAACACCTCTTTATGTATAATAGGTCGCTACGTGTAAAGTTCTTTTATATATTGGAATATAACTGAAAAAAGATAATAAAAAATCAACTTGACATCTTACTAATTATGTAACATATTCGTATTATAATGGGATATGTTTTATATAACCCCCATTAACTTATCAAGGAGGTAGGTATGCGAAAATTTTTAATTTCGTTAGTTGTTCTCTTCTTGGGAAATTTTCTTTTTGCTGCACCTGTATCCATACAGACGGCAGAAAAAGTTGCAAAGAATTGGTATTACGATAAAGGGAATCTAACAAAAAGTGAAATTTCCGTAACAAACAATTTTATAGAATCCAGCGACAAAGGGAATGTTTTTTATATTTTCAATTTCAAGCCAAATGGTTTCGTAATCGTAAGCGCAGAAGATGCAACCGTCCCTATTCTTGGATACTCTTTTGAAGGACAATATACTGCTGCCAATCATCCGATCCAGTTTGACGAATGGATGAATAATTATAAAGAACAAATCATATACGCGAGAGAGCATATTACAAAAGCTCCGAGACAAAATGCAGACCAGTGGAACAACTTAATTATTGAACCGCAATATTTTGTAAAAGGCGCTAAAGAAAAAGCTGTAAGCCCGTTTATTACTACTACCTGGGCACAGGAAAATATTTCCGCTAGCACTCCTGTAATTTATAATACGCAATGTCCGACTATTGGTTCTACGCACTGTTTGGTTGGTTGCGCAGCCGTAGCTATGGGACAGATAATGAAGTACTATAACCATCCGACACAGGGTGTAGGGTCCCATTCTTATTACGACACCGCCGGTTGTGCACAAACCGTTTCGGCTAATTTCGGAACAACAACCTACGATTGGACTAATATGCCAAATTCTCTTTCAAGCTCAACCACAACCCAAAGAAATGCTGTCGGGACATTACTATTCCATTGTGGAGTTGCCGTTAATATGAGATACGGGACAAGCGCTTCCGGCGCTTATGTTCCTTCACCGGTTTACGCGCTTAAAACTTATTTTTCTTACAATGAGAACCTTGGCATAATATACAAATCAAGTTATGCAGATACTGTCTGGGCTCGTATAATGAGAACGGAATTAGACAGCAGTCGGCCAGTTCTTTATTCCGGACAGGGCTCGGGAGGACACGCTTTTGTTATGGATGGATATAGCACTAATACTTATTTTCATTTTAACTGGGGATGGGAAGGAAGCGAGAATGGATATTTCTACTTAAATGACTTAACCCCGGCAAGTTATAACTTTAATAGCAATCAAGGCGCAATAATCCTTATTAAACCGGCTGTTCCTACTCCAGATATAGCTGTTTCACCGGATACTTTAAGATTTACATGGACCGGCAGTAAAAAAAGTTTATTATCTCCATCAACAAAAGGGATAACGGATACATTAATCTATGATACCGGAACACCCGGTGGAGTTTTGGGGGTTTCTGCTAACTGGGGATTGGCGTTAAGATTCAGCCCAGAAATATATCCCTGTACATTAAAATCTGTTATCTGGTACCCTTATAAGAAAGATACTTCCTGCGAAGCCCATATATGGGATGCAAGCGGAGCCGGAGGCGCGCCGGGAAGCAATTTAGTTACTGCATTTACTTACACACCTGCAGTTTCAAATGCCTGGGACAAGAAAGACCTTCCAACGCCTGTAGCTATAGATGCCGGTGATTTCTGGGTTGGATGGATGCAAAAAGCCGGAAACATTTTTGGAAACATTGCAAATGTTCCCGCTAACACAGGAAGAAGTTTTTATTACAGCGGCACATGGCAAGTTATTGATGTTGCTCATTTTGGAACTACGGCAGACTTGATGATTAGGGCTGTTGTTACAAGCGGTAGTTATGATACAGTAAGGACTTTAGTCGTATCCAATCCCGGAACGGCAACTCTTAACATTTCAAATATTACTGTCAGTGATTCATGGATCACGGCCGTAACTCCTACCGTATTTAATGTCAGCGCCAAAGGAACTCAAAATGTTACCGTAACGGTTACAAAAGATGGATTAAGCACAGGCTATCATTATGGGCATTTAACTATTACTTCCAATGACCCGGACGAAAGCCCAACAACCGTTCCCGTTAAATTCTATATACCTTCATCGACTCCGGATATTGCAGTTACTCAAGACACTTTGAGATTTACATGGGACGACAGCGGGAAAAAAGCACTTTCCTATTCTTGTCCTCCAAAAGAAGCTTACGTTGATAATAAATCAGTTTTAACAAAAAATAATGTTTGCCTTTCGGGCAAGACTGAAAACAAAAAATTTGCACCTTCAATAAAAGTTGCCGAAAGCTCTAACCAATCTCCTTTGACTTTCTCTTATCTGGATTCTAAAGCAACCCTTGACACTTTGATATATGATAACGGAACAACAACAAGTACTTGGGCTTGGGTTCCCGGAACAAGAATGGGAACAAGAATGACCCCCACAGGCGCTTGTAAGGTTATTGCTATTCAAGCATACTGTCCTAAGGCTGAAACTTATAAAATAGGACTTTATAATTGGACAGGAAGTACGCCGGGGTCTCAATTATTGGAAACCGGAACTATTTCTGCAACAGCTGCCGGTTGGAATACAACAGATATATCTTCATCTAACATAAATGTTACTACCGATTTTGTTGCTTCTTTTAACCCGGTAGACACGGTTGGAAGAATTGGGGCAAACGAAACCGACAATCAAAGGGCATGGGATTACGATGGTTCCAGTTGGTCGCTTTTCCCAAACAACACCTATTTTATCCGTGCTATTGTTTCTTACGGTGGAGGAAGCAGTATTCACGATACTTTACAAACAATGACAGTTAGAAACGACGGTGGCGGGGATTTGAATGTAACGAATATTACCAAGAGCCAATCCTGGATTACTTCAGTATCACCTACAAGTTTTACGGTCCCGGCTGGCAGTTCTCAGAACGTTACCGTAATAGTTAATAAAACAGGTCTTAGCAATGGAACACATCTTGGCAATCTTACTATCACTTCGGATGACCCTGATGAAAGCTCTTATGTTGAACCGGTTAAATTTGTAGTCGTTCATTTGGGAGTAGAAGAAAACCAGAACTTCTCTTTCAATTTATCACAAAACTATCCTAATCCGGCAAATTCCGAAACTCAAATTGAATATGCTTTGCCTAATGCTACAAAAGTTACGCTTAAAATATACGATGCAACAGGCAGACCAGTAAGAACCTTACTACAAGAGGAACAAGCCGCAGGAAAATATAAGGCATTCTGGAACGGTAAGGATGACAAAGGCAATAAACTTGGAAATGGTATTTATTTTTATCGCCTTGAAACGGATAAATCCGTAACTACAAAGAAACTTACATTATTGAAATAAGTTGACCTTAAAATACAAGCCCTTTTGAATATTCAAAAGGGCTTGTATTTTTTAAACCAACGCGATCGTTTTTCAAAAGATTTGATACTGAAGGTTCTGCGGTTTATTGTAGGAAACGGTTTCAAACCTTTCTCTACAAGTCTTTTTGTCACATTTTCAAGCGTATGGAATTTATCCTTTAAAAAGTTTTTTCTTGCAAGTCTCTTTTTTTTTGCTATTTATTAAACAATGAAAGAAACTGAAAGAAACCACAGAGCGCACAGAGGAAAAATTAGTTCGAAAGAAATTCTTTTAAAGGATAATTACCTGTACTATTGAAAAATCCATTTGAATTTATAGGAAGTGTTTACAACGAAGCATTGACATATGAGTTTGAATTAAGGAAAATATATTTTGAAAAAGAAATTATTGGCAAATTTTGATATAGCACGATTCAAAGAAGAGGGCACAGAGAAGAAGAATTTGTTTCTCCGTGTTCTCTGTGGTTGGATTTAATGAATTTGATTATAAGGAGGAAGAATGAGTAAACTTGTAGAATGCGTTCCGAATTTTTCTGAAGGAAAATCAATAGAAATTATAGATAAAATAGTAGCCGAAATAGTTGCCATTCCTGACGTCAAACTAACGGATAAACAAATGAATGCCGACCATAATCGCGCAGTCATTACTTTTGTAGGGACTCCCGAAGCTTGCAAACAGGCAGCGTTTAATGCTTGTAAATGCGCAATGAAACTGATAGATTTGCGAACCCACAAGGGCGAACACCCGCGTATGGGAGCCACGGATGTCATTCCTTTTATTCCCATATCAGACGTAACAATGGAAGAATGCGTTGAGTTGTCACGTTCTCTTGCAAAAGAGATAGCGGAAAAATTGAACATTCCAACTTATTTATACGAAGAATCTGCTGCTACCCCGGAAAGAAAAGACCTTGCTTACATTCGCAAAGGAGAGTTTGAAGGATTACAGAAATCAATAAAGACAGATCCTTCAAGGAAACCGGATTTCGGACCTTCCGAGCTTCATCCTTCTGCAGGGGCCACAGTAGTCGGAGCAAGACATTATCTTGTTGCGTACAATATAAATCTTAATACTAACAACCTTGATATTGCCAAAGCCATTGCAAAAGCGATCAGATTCAGAGACGGTGGATTCAAATACGTTAAAGCACTCGGTTTTGAAATAAAAGAAAGAGGTATCGTTCAGGTTTCCATTAACTTAACCAATTATACGGGAACGCCTATTTTCAGGGTATTTGAAGCCGTAGTAAGGGAAGCCGAAAGATACGGAGTTTCCGTAACCGGGTCGGAAGTCGTAGGAGTATTACCTTTACAGGCAATGGTAGACGTAGGAAACTGGTATTTGAAACTGGAAAACTTTTCCGCTAATCAAATATTAGAAAAGAAAATATGGGGAGGAGAAAATGAATAAAGATATCTCATTACAGGGTTTTATATCCGAACTTGCAAGCAATTCGCCTGCACCAGGTGGAGGTTCAGCTGCCGCATTATCGGGAACTATAGGAACGGCACTTGTTTGTATGGTGGCAGAACTTACTATCGGCAAAGAAAAATACAAAGAATTTGAAGCAGAAATGCAGGAAGCTTTAAAAAAGGGCAAAGAAATCAAAGACAGGTTTTTTAATTTTATAGAAGAAGACGAGCAGGCTTTTAACAAAGTTATGGCAGGATATAAGCTGCCTAAAAATACGGACGAAGAAAAACAAATAAGAAGCAATGCCATACAATCAGCTCTTAAAGAAGCCGTAAACGTTCCGCTGGAAGTAATAAGAAACGTAAGGGTTGCAATCGAACTTGCTTTTTTGTGTGCTTCCAAAGGAAATACAAATTCTATTTCGGATGCAGGAGTGGCAGGATTAGAATTACACACTTCCGCTCTAGGCGCACTTTATAATGTACTTATAAATCTCGGCAGTATCAAAGACGAAAACTTCAAGTCTCAGGTAAAATCGGAGACGGAAAAGTTAATAAAAGAAATTAATAAGTTTGCAGAATCAATAGAAGAAACAGTTTTGAGTAAAATGTAGAAAAACCGGTTAATAATTGAGACAAAGAAAAGGGGCAGGCGTAAACGCCTGCCCCTTTTCTTTTAAACACTTTTATTTCACGAGTATAAGCTTTTTGGTTGATTTGAATTCCGATGATACCATACGGATAAAATAAATCCCGTTTGATACTCTTGCGCCACGATCTGAAACACCACCCCATTTTAGACTATAATACCCGGGTAATTGTTCTCCGGTTACCAGTGTCTTAACTACTCCACCGGCTATATTATAGACTTTTATGTTTACCTGGCTTGTTTTCGGAACACTATAGCTTATATTAACATATCCTTTTGTAGTAGGATTTGGAAATGGTCTTGAAAGGCTAAAAACCTTTGGTTTAGATGAATCACTTTGAACGCCAATCATATGTTCGCCAACATAATTATAAAACCCGGCCTGTTCAATACGATTTAAAGAACCGGACTGCCCGATTACAGACTGCCCGATTGCATCCTTAAGAACATAACTGGCAGATGACGAACTATTTCCACCGCCACACAATACTGATTTTGTCATCACATATTGAGGAGCGCCAAACGCCAAACTCGCAAAAAGGAGTGCAGTCAAAATATATTTCATTTTTTCCTCCTTTTATCTTTTCTCAAATTATTCATTTTTTCGAGATTTAATTAAGTTTTCTTACTATCTGGACTCTGGACCATTCAGACTTTTTTCATTTTTGAACGATTTTGTCACTGTACCGTAAGATTTGGGATAGTAAGTTGCCGTAAGAAAGTATCGTATCGTTTCTGCTTGTCCAGTATATGTATCAAATGCAGCATAGTAAATATGCGATCCCGCGACTACTTCTTCTGTAAGTGTTGTTGTATACGGAAGATAGAAATCCGAAGAAGTTTCATCATTGGCTGCCGTAGAGATGAGAGATAAATTATAATATGTTAATGCGCGAGTTGTTGATATGGACGCACGAGCTATATCACTTACACCATTAGTATGATTGTATTGAAATACACCGGTTAAAGTTACTACCACAACTCCGGAATCAGGGACATTAACAACTACCGAATCAGCTATAGAATCTGTAGCCGCCAGAGTAATATGCCTATTGCTACTAGTGCTTACAACGCCCGGAAGATTTAAAGCCTTTAGTCTCCCTGTTACCTTGACATTCCCATCAAAATAACCTGCATATTCACCGCCACTTTTTGCATAAATCCCATAATCAGTTGCGCTTGAGTCTCCGTTAGTTATAAACTTTCCTGCATATCGATCCTGATTCCCAGGATCACGATAATTAATTAACGTTTGTGTATTATCTTTATGCCAGTTGGTAATGGCATCCGTATTGGTATTTCCCACATAACAAAGTCCTATCCCAGCGCTATAAAGTTTAAATTCAGGTGCTTTTGAGGGATAAATATAACTCCCGCTACTTTTCCATAGCGTATCTGCAAGAGCAATCCCTGCATAATCCGCATAACTTGCTTTATCCGCATATATTGCGCTGCCTACGGTTACCATTTTCTTTCTCGGACTTAGGATTTCGCTCCCCACCTGAGTTTCTAACCACAACGGGGCTCCCGTAAAAATGTTCAATGGTAAAGTAGTATCGCTTCCTAACAACACATTGAATACACCCTTGATTACCGCTACTTCTGCATAAGTGTCACTCCATAACAAAGTACCGCTCGTAACTGCATCATATATCCTGAAAGACATTGAAAGCGTATCCGTAATTCCAAGAGTATCGCTTGTATTTCCAATCCAACCCTGATAATTTATCTCTCTTAATGTAACCATTTTGCCGTTTTGAACGACAAATTTTTCATTGCTTGTTTCTCTTGTTGCCATTCCGACTTTTGAATCATTGCTAAAGTTGCCAACTACACTTGTTGCTCTAACCTTACTACCTGCATTGCTTTTTACTGCGCTAACATTACTGATATTTACATCTTTTGCTAACAGGTTCCCCGAAAGCAAACACGCTAAAACCCCACTTAGAAACTTCTTCATCTTTCCTCCTTACAAATTTTTTTGTTAATAACTATTCTAAAACAAATCATACGAATTTCTTTCTTACAGTATCACCCCCTATAATAACTTTTCCAATACTATTATATAATCCTATTTTTGTCAATAAAGAATTGGATTCTTTTGAATTGATGCAGTTCAACCAAAAACAACAATATTTATCTTGTTATAATGAGTTTTTTGGAATAAGCGTTGGAATTTGTTTCCAGTCTTACAAAATATATTCCGATCTTTTTTATCTTCGGCGTAAAGACGTAATCTCCTTTGCCTAGAACACCTTTATAAACAATCTCTTTCATCCTTCCGCACAGGTCATATATTTTTATATCCACACACATTACCTTCGGAACGGACAAATAAATCTTCTCTTTTTGCAATTGGAGCGAAGCGACATTCCACTCTGGCGGGACCAAATTTGATTGTTCTTCTATACCAAGAGTATCGCCCTTTATGAAATTCATCCAATTGGGAAAATCTTTAGAAAAAGTAAGATTTTTATAAGAAGTGTCTATGTTAGTCCCGACCGGGTAATAAATAGCTAAACCGTAAGAGCCTTCCAGTAAAGTCGGGGGAGTTGAACAATGTCCTTCGTTTATAACAACTGAATCTATCGCCAGCATAACAGAATCCGCCCAATTTTTAACGCTGTCCGGAATGTTCACGTTTTGTTTAATGTTATACGCAAAATCATAAATATCGTAAGAATATACCCAACTGTTATCAAAATATTGAGTTTCGGTGTATGCGGTTTCAATATTTGTATTTGCTCTTCCCTTTATTTTAATAAGTTCTACAGCAAAAGTGTCAATGCAACGAGCCGCGTATAGAAACACGGTGTCCAAATTAATGACAGAAAGTGTTGCGTCTTGTGTTCCCTGAGAACCTCCGTTGTAGGAGGTTTTATACTTATCAACAATTGCTTTTGATAGTTCTTCAGGGGTTGCATTTTGATTAACATTTAACCAGTTTAATATGTCGTCATAGGGATAGCCATCATAAGCTATAGTATATTCCGAAAAGACGATATAACTTACATTGTCTTTTACTTCGTATGCCACTTCTTGCATTCCCATTAGACAGGCATCATTCGCAAGAATATCTAATCTTTTACCCAGCAAGGTGTTTATACTATCCATAGCATAAGCGTATTCTCCGTTTGCGACACCCATTTCGCGATTGCTTGTTTCGTCATAACTTATACCTTTCAATGGGAGATGGTTTTCTGTCTTCGTCCATCCGCTACCGTGGTTCCAGATAATAAGCATATAATTGTCTGCAGGATAATCCTGTATTCCTTTTTTTACAAAATCAATTAACGCATTTGGGTCACCCATATTGGCCTCGAATCCGGAATCTATAATGGTTGAACGAATAATTTTATCTACGCTTGGGTCAGGAGTTACATAAAAAGTCCTTGTATCTTCCCAATTCCCATTAGAAACATCACCGTACGGAGACCTATCGAATTCAACTATTACATTATATTTAGAGGTATCAATAGCCCTTTCCATTTCATTCATATCCCCTATTGCTGCACCTTCCAAATCATTATCCCCGTTCAAAAAGACAAGTATAGTCCAGGGTTTATTAGCTTTTTCGGTTGTGGTTTCGGCTTTTATTGTTTCTGTTAATAAAAAACAAAATGCCACTAGCGTTGTTGCAAATATGAGTTTGCGCATATCACACTCCTTAATTTATTTATATATAATTATTAAAAGAAGAATTTATTAAATCCTAAAAATGCGCCAATCGGGATGGAATAAAAGACAACAATATCTCCTACTACTGGTTTTTTTATTAAATATTTATTCGTAACGGCTATAGCCGAAGGCAACAAAACACAACCTGCTAACGTATTCCAAAGACTGCCTTTTGAGCATTTGTTTCCTATCCACCACGTTCCTAAAGAAGCGCCAAGCACATAAAATGAATGAGCCGGTATGTTTACTGCATTGGTATCTGTCTCATACGCTATTAAAGCAGCTGAATACCAACCAAGTGAACCAAAAACGTAAGCAGCTGCAAGTTCCTGCAAGTATTCATATTTAAAGACAGATTTTTTTCTTAAAGAATCTTCGGGGATTAATATAGGATTAATCCCTTCCGAAGCATTCGCATTTAAGGTGTTTTGACTTAATATAAAAGGGACATTATTTGTCGTAAATGATATCGGTTGATTAAACAAAACCGTTAATAAAAGTATTATATTCATTATTAAAGACTGGTTTTATCCTATAACTTCTATAAAATTCTGTCAACCTTTTTTGATTGACAAAAAATAAAGAAAAACTATGTTATTTAAACTTACGGGCAGAAAAGCTGCAAGATAAATTCTGGCATTTTAGTACATTAAGAAAGGGAACAAATTATGAAAATCATACAATTGGAAGTCGGGATGTTGCAAACAAACGTATATATAATCAACATTAACGACTGCAACATAATTATTGACCCGGGGGCTGAACCTGAAAAAATTTTATCCGAGTTGAAAAAAAATAATATCTCTGAAATTAAATATATTCTTTTAACTCATAATCACTGGGACCACACCGGTGCAGTCATTCCCCTGAAAAACAAACTAAAAATAAAATGCGGGTCTCATACGCTTGATAAAGTAGAATGCGTTGATTTTTTATTTAATGACGAAGACGTTCTCGACGGGCTGCAAGTCATACATACACCCGGTCACACAACCGGCGGTTGTTGCTTCTTTATTCCTTCTGCCAACCCTCCAATATTAATTGCCGGAGATACTATTTTCCCGGAAGGCGGTTACGGAAGAACGGATTTCGGAGGGAACGAAAAAGACATAAAAAAAAGCATAAAAGATAAAATTCTGGTATTGCCTTTAAATACGATTATATACCCGGGACACGGGGAATCCACAACAGTAGAACAGGAAAAAGAATACTGGTAGAATATACTAAAAATTCAAATGTCAAAATTCAAATATCAAATCAAATCCAAAACACAAAACTCAAAGAATAAAATGATGAAAAGAAGAAAAAACAATATGATATGATTTAAGTTGCTATATACAAATGCATAACTATCTTGATCCTGCAGTTCTTTCAAAACTCAAAACAATGGAACTTCGCGCACGTATTATAGTTGAGGGAGCATTGATTGGAATTCACCGCAGCCCTTATCACGGATTTTCAACCGAATTCAAAGACCACCGGAACTACCAGGCGGGAGATGAACTAAAAAGGATTGACTGGAAAGTATATGCTCGAAGCAATAAGTTTTACACTAAACAATTTGAAGAAGAATCCAATCTTAACGTATATATAGTGCTGGACGGCAGCGCTTCTATGAAATACACTTCAACTACATTATCCAAATTTGAATACGCAAGTTATCTTGCAGCTTCTCTCTCGTGGCTATTGATGAAACAAAAAGATGGGGTAGGACTTGCAATTTTCGATGAAAAACTTTCCGTATTCCAGCCACCTGCCACAACAAAATCCCATCTGGCTCGGTTGATGAAAATACTGGACGAGAGCAAACCTTCCAACAGCACTAAAATTCTATCCAATATTGATACCCTGTTAGCGCAGATAAAAAAAAGAAGCCTTGTAATTATTTTATCGGATTTGCTTATTCCCACAGCAGACGTTATCAAAGCAGTAAAAAACATAAGCGCAAAAGGGAATGAAGTAATTATATTTCACATACTTGACGATTCCGAATATAAACTCAAAATCAACGAATCAATAATCTTGAAAGACCTTGAAACGGAGGCTGAAATTTCAGTTACGCCAACTCTAAAATCCTCATACGAAAAAGAACTTAATAAATGCATAGACTTGTATAAAAAAACTTTTCGTTCCCGTAACGTTGATTATTTATTAATTCGAACTTCCGAACCGCTCGAAAATGCTCTTATATATTATCTTGCGAAACATAAACAAAAATGAACTTTCTTACACCTAATTTTCTTTTCTGGTTGTTTGCGCTACCGATTCCTTTTCTCATCCATTTATGGCACAAGAAAACCACCCGCCGTGTATTATTTTCAAGCACTATGTTTTTCCGACAATCAGAACAAGGGAAACAATCTTTCAAGAAACCCAAAGATATATTACTGTTAGTTCTACGCACATTAATCCTTTTATTTATTATTCTTGGTTTTGCAAATCCTACTTTAAACAAAAAACAAAACATCGTTTTGCTTGACGATTCTTACGATATGTTAACAAAAAACGGCAAATCCACGATTTTTGAACTTGCACTAAAGGAAGCTCATAAAATCAAAGGAGCAAAACTAGTATTTGCTTCCGGAACTAAATACAACGAATATCCTAAGGCGACTCCTTCGGCTAAGTTCCAAAGATTTGCGTTCAAATTTAAAACGGATACGACTCAAGAATCCCCGGATTACATAATCACAAAATTAGGAAAAATATCCAAGCTTCCAAACGTAAAACTTATAGAAATTGACGGCAGAGACGATAATTTCTCCATAGATTCTTTACTGATTGAAAATTCAAAATTGTTTGTAAAAATAACAAATCATACTTCACAAATCGCAGAGAAAATCGTTACTTTATCCGTCAAAGAAACGGCAGGCGAAAACACTCTGTCGGCAAAAGTTTCTATCCCTGCACATTCAAATACGGTAACTTTATTCCCTTTATCGGAAAAGGCAAAATACGGTTTCCTGCAAATAGAATCCGATGCTCTGGATATAGATAATATAAGATACTTTGTAGTCCCCGTTATGCCTCCGCTTAAAGTCCTTATCACGGGAGACACTTTGAATTCATTCTTTATAGAAAATGCTCTTGCACCACCGGGAGGAAACTCAAAAATCACTTTAAGCATAAGTTCAAACTTGCCTACCAGTACGGATGCAAACAACTGCGATGTTATTATATTCAATGGAAATTCCATATCCCAAACACCGCATACCGTTTTTGCGCCGTCAGACGCGCCTCGGGTAAAATCAGGGTTTCTGAGGCTAACTGCTTTAACGGAAACGCATCCCATATTTGATGATAAAGATATTATTGCCGAATTTAAACAAGCCAGATTTACAAGAGTCGCTCAACTCGACAGCAATTTATTACGTAGCTCAACAATAATTGCAAGGTTTTCTAACAATTCTCCTGCAATTGTAGAATTAGAAAACGGCAATTTGTGGCTTGCATTTCCATTAAACCAATACTCGGACGATTTTATTATCTCCCCTTCTTTTGTCCTTTTTATGCAACGGATAGTATACTGGATGGCAGGCAAACAAATTCAAAAACATAATTTTACAGTAGGGGAGAAAGCAAGTTGTAAAGTAGAAAAGTCGGGAACGTATTTATGCAAATGCATTTCAGATGGACAAAATAAAGATTACAGAATTAATTCTAGTGTCGAATCAGATGGTATATACGTAAGTCTGCCAACAGAGGTTCCCGGAACTTATGAACTACAGGGGACAACGGGTAAGATGTTGTTCGCAGTCAACATAAGCAATGAAATTGCTTCGCCTGTAAACGCAATAGACTTGTCCAAGAATTATGTCTTAATCAGGAATTGGTTTTTCTGGCTTGCATTAATTTTAATGGGGCTCGAAATGATAATAAAGACATACTTAAAAATCTGATAAAACAGAAAGAATTAGGACGCAGATTCTCTGAAAGACTAAGAAAATTTTTCACCGCAGAGACGTCCCGCCTTCTGCGGGATAAACTCCGAACGCAGAGGAAAAACAACCACAGAGGACTTAGAGAACAGAAAACGATTGATAACAAACAACTAACATAATACAAAATAGAGATGGAAACAGAGAGGGAAAAGAGAAAGAAAGACGGATTTCCCACAGTTGAAGCGAGGACTTCAACCTACACAACTTACTGCCACCGCTCCGCCTGAGGTAAAAGGGATCTACGGTAATACGTTCCCTATAAATACTAAAGAGAACAATTTGAAATTGCGCCTACATTTTTTACTTTCTGCCACTACAAAACAAGGACTTGATAAATCAAGTTCTTACCCACAGAAATAAAGGGACTCAAGCTGGATCCGCCTCAGGCGGATTGAGTTGCGTATTATTCCTCAAGCTAGAAGCTTGAGTTACAATATATCCGACAGGAAGCTTTTTCCTTGAGGAAGTTTTATTCCAAAATGTTCACCGATTGTAGCGCCGACATCTGCAAAGGTTTGTCTTACGCCGATATATTTCCCTTTAGCAATTTTGTCTCCGTAAACTAAAATTGGGATATATTCCCTTGAGTGGTCAGTAGACGGGGTAGTCGGGTCATTGCCGTGGTCTGCGGTTATAAAAAGTATATCGTCTTTGTTTAATTTATTTAAAAAATTCTTTAACCATTTATCAAAATATTCAAGTCCTTTTGCAAAACTTACCGCATCATTTCTATGTCCCCACAACATATCAAAATCTATAAAATTGGCAAAAATAATCCCATCGGCAGTTTTATTCTCAAGGATTTTCATTGTCTTATCCGCGACATCAGCATTATCTTTTGTATGAATGCTTTCGGTTATTCCCCTATTTGTAAACAAATAATCTACTTTACCTAATGTGGTAACTTCGAATTTCTTTTCTTTTAGCAAATCAAATAAAGTTATTCCTGGTGGAGGTAAAGAATAGTCTCTTCTTTCAGGTGTTCGTTTGAATGCTCCCGACTCGCCGATAAAAGGGCGAGCAATTATTCTTCCTATATCCGGAAACATTTCTCTTGCAATTTCACAAAGCCTATACAATTCTTCCAGAGGAATCACGGATTTATGAACAGCAATTTGAAATACCGAATCCGCCGAAGTATAAACTATCGGGTATCCCGTCTTTATATGTTCATCTCCTAACCGGGCAATAATTTCCGTTCCTGAAGCAGCTCCTCCACCAAGCACATTTCCCTGTGGGATAGCAAAACTAAATTTTTTCAACATATCTTTTGGGAAACCATCAAGAAATACGGGGAACGGTTTTGACGTAACTACTCCCATCAATTCCCAGTGTCCCGTTGTGGAGTCTTTTCCTGCGGAAAGTTCCATCGCTTTCCCGTAAGATGCCAACGGCGAATCCACCAGGGGAACTCCTTTTATGGAGATTATGTTACCGAGTCCAAGTGATTGAAGAACCGGCAAATCCAATCCACCTATTTGGTTAGCTAGATTGCCAAGCGTATTGGATTTTTCGTCGCCGTATTTTATCGCATCAGGCAATGCGCCGCAACCAACGCCGTCTAAAAGTAAAATAACTACTCTTTTCATTCACATTATGTTCGTAAAATAAAAAAGGGGCGCATATATGCGTTCCTTACCGTTTTTTATTCACCGTATATTTGTTCGTAAGCACAATAATTACCAATAACTCTTTTTACGTATCTCCTTGTCTGGTCAAAAGGAATCTGTTCAACCCAGCAATCTATTTTTGATGTATCAGTAGAGGCTATCCAGTCTCTTACATTATCCGGGCCACCGTTATATGCGGCTAAAGCGAACTCTTCTTTGTTATACAAAAGTTCTTTCATCTTATTTATATAATGAGCGCCAAATCTTATACTTGTAGGCGGGTCAAACATATTGTAATGACTGACCCCTAATTCCCGCGCAATATGTTTTGCCGTTTTAGGGATAACCTGTGTAAGTCCCATAGCATTCGCATAGGACATTGCAGCCGGGTTAAACTGGCTTTCTTCCCTCATAATAGCAAGAAGCAAGAATTCATCCAGTTCCTGGGGCAACTCATCAATAGTAGGCAAAAAGCATATAGGGTAAAGAACTTCTGCAAATTTTCTTGGTATCGCACCCGGGAAAGTAATTTTTTTAGCATATACTATTGCGAGGTCGTTTATTCCATAATGATAAAATAATTTTGCTATTTTCCAATAGAAAAGAGGATGGTCATTATTAATAGCCCGAACCTCATCTATTCCTTCTTTAGTAATTCCTAATTTTAATAAACGTTCTCCTCTTCTAAAACTAACCTGTTCGTTTCCTTTAACCGTATAAGGAGTTTTCGCCCATTGATTAATCCACTGCAATGGTTCGCATTCTAATAAACTTACGGATGTTTTTTCCCGGAAAGGAGATAAATTGCGTTCATTCAGAAGCCATGCATAATAAGAAAAAGGATATTCTTTAATTACTTTCGTTAAATAGATTTTTGCCGAATCTTTTTTCCCCTGTAATTCATATAACTTATAAGTCCAGTAATATGATGTCGGCGCGGATATGTTTTTACAGGCATCAAAGCCAACATCAAAACGTTTAAGCTCCATAGCAAGCATAATTGCTCTTAGGTCAGCGACTTCCGAATTATCACTCCATTGAGGGACATCTTTATACTTAAGCATCGCTTCTTCTTTTCTCCCAAGTTGATGTAAACAATAAGCATTCCAGAATATAGCTTCCGAATCTGAGGATTGCTGGTAATATCTTAGAGCAAGTTCCAGGTTGCCTAATTTCCTTTCACAGTCACCTGCTATTTTCCATAATCCTCTATCAGTAGCAAGAATTTCTGCTCTGTCATAGAGTTTTTTATTGAATAAGCTCTGGGCTACAAGTTCCTCTTCCCCTTTTATATCTCCAAGACAGGAAATTGCCTTTTCGTAATCTTTAGCAAAATAATTTATCCTGCCTTTTAATCTTAAGCTGTCCTCTGGTATTCTATCCAGACAATATTTGGCATACTCTGATTCTGGATAATCGGTTGCCAATCTCAACCAAAGGTCTTTTGCGCTTTGTTTTGAACGTTCTTTAAGAACTGCAACATAATACCAGGAAAGCGGAGGAACGAATCCTTTTTCTACAACCGATATTGCGGTTGAATAATTACCAAGCGCCGAATAGCAATCAGAAAGCCCTTTGTATGTAGTTCTGATATACACAAAATCGGGATAATCCGTTACTATTTTGTTTAAATAACTTAAAGCATCGCTATATCTTTTCATCTCTAAAAGGCAATGGGCAATTTTGAACAGGGAATGTGGCATCAAAAGAGAATCTGCTTTTTTATAATATTTAATAGCCGAATCTAATTCTCCTTTATCTTCGTATATATAGGCAATTTGAAATGGTTCTTTAACTAACGTTAATGCTTTTTCATCATTATGAAGCCTGAGATATAATGCCCCGAGTTGTTGCGAATCAGTAATCATAGGAATAGCGCGATTAAATTCATGAAGTTCAATATATCTCTGCGGCGTACTTAACAAAATCACAAAAATTAAATTAATCATTTATTTTCCCCTTCTCTCCTGTTAAACAACAAGCCTCAAACCATTTTATAGATTTGAGGCTTGTATTATTTTTCTATATTCAAATCCTAATTAAAAACCCAATATTGACTTATATCCCGGAATATCAAGGAAACCATGTCCCGATATATTGAAAGCAATAACTTTCTTTTCACCGGTTTCTTTACATTTGAGAGCCTCATCTATTGCACAGGTAACGGAGTATGCGGATTCCGGAGCAGGCAACCAGCCTTCAGCTCTAACAAAGAGCTTTGCGCTTTCAAACACGTGTTTTTCATCCGTTGGATAAGCAACAGTATCTATGTAACCTTTATTTCTTAATAAACTAAGTATAGGTGAACAACCGTGATATCTTAATCCATCACCTTTTACCGGTACCATATCTTTTGTGTGCCCAAGCGTGTACATTTTCAACTGTGGTGTAAATTCTGCATAATCCGCATAATCATACTTGTATTCTCCCTGAAGATTTGGAGCTGCTGCTGTTTGTGCAGCAATAAAATGTATCTTTTTGCCTTTTGTAAGAACATCTCCAAGGAATGGAATCGCAAAGCCCCCGAAATTGGAACCACCACCAAGGCAAGCAATTACCGTATCGGGATATTCGCCAAAAACTTCAAATTGTTTTTGAGTTTCAAGTCCAATTATTGTCTGATGTAACAGAACATGGTTTAATACTGAACCGAGAGTATATACTGCTTTGGGATCATTCAAAGAATCTTCCAGACCTTCTGAAATGGCAATACCAAGAGAACCATTATGATTATGGTCTTTTTCCCATAGTTTTCTACCGCATTCAGTTTTGTTTGAAGGTGAAGCATAAACTTCCGCGCCAAACATTTTCATTAAATCCAAACGGTCTGCTTTCCAATTGTAAACACTTCTTACCCAATACACAGTACATTTTAATCCTGCCATTGCCGAACCATAAGCTAAAGCAGTTCCCCATTGACCGGCACCCGTTTCCGTGGTTACGCGTTCAAAACCTTCTTTTTTGGCATAATAACATTGCGCTAATGCAGTGTTTACTTTATGACTCCCGGTCGGAGAAAAGAACTCGCTTTTATAATACATATGTGCAGGAGTTCCAAGTTTCTTTTCAAGGTTAAGCGCCCTAAAAAGGGGACGAGGACGACCGGCCTGAGCATAAATACTTTGTAATTCATCCGGAATATCTATCCATCTTTCTTGGGAAAATTCCTGTTTTAAACATTCGCCCAATAACATTTTTGGCAAATTTTGAATTTGTTTATCTCCCATTGGCATAGGCAAAGGTTCCGGTAAATCAGGTATAATATTGTACCATTTGTCCGGTAGTTCCTTCGTGCTTAAATTCACCTGTCTCAATTGCGCCATCTTTCCTCCCTTATATAAGGCATTAACTTAAATATATTATTTTACTATTATGAACTTTCCTTTGTGTGCAAACCCCTGTCCATTTACAGAATAGAAATAGATGCCTGTCTGCACTTTTTTACCATCATTATTTCTTCCGTTCCAACAAATCGTATTAACTGTCCCCGGAGTTGCAAATAGAATGCTCTTAACAAGACTTCCGCTCAAGTCATAAATATATAGATTTACAGGATTAAGCGTTTTTCTTGTTAATTGGAAGTTAATTTTTGAAGTGGTTGCCGGAATTGGGAACACTTTAATATCCGTATCTTCATTGAGAGTTTTATCCGTATTATCTTCTACACCCGCACATTCTGCCCACCACTTGCAAGGGATACCGTTTACTATTGACCATAACCTGTAATACCCCTGGAAGTCTGACACTTGTGGATGCACGTTTGTGCTAGCAGTATCCCAGTATGAGCTCAAAGGCATAGTAATAATATCTCCGCCTCCATTGCTCTGGAAATTACCACCGCCAATACGAACAAGCGATATGATTGGGTGATCTGTACTCGCTGTGTGACAATGGCTCCCACCATCTGCTTCCGTTATATCCCTAAAAAGAGAACCATTAATATTCATATTGCCGGATATAGGCGTTACCGAATAATAATTATATATACTTGATTGCCAGTTTGATTCATATCCAAGACCAAAATCAAATCTGTCTATAGAACTAAGCGCACTACTGCCGCTGGCTCCCCCAATTGCATACACAAAAGGTTTTGTATATGGAACGAGAACCGTTGAATGACAGCTTCTACCCGGGCCAAAAGTACCCGTATTTGACCATGCGTTTGTTGCCGGGTCATATAATTCACAAGATGCTATGTCTCCATTTCCTCCGGATACTATTACAAGTCCCGCATAAGTCATTGCAGCACTATGTAAATAACGTGCAGTATTTAATGTGCCTCCTGTACTCCATGTAGCTAAAGTAGGATCGTAAATTTCACAACTTGACAATGCCGTTCCACTTCCATTTTTCCCACCTATTACAAGAACTTTACCGCTCTGCAATAAAACAGCGCTATGCCAAGAACGAGCTGTCGTTGAGTTACTTAAAGAAGTCCAAAGTCCCGTAGCAGGGTCCCATACTTCGCAAGTATTAGTCGGAGTTCCTGCTGCTGTTTCTCCCCCAATGACCATCACTTTACCATCAAGCAGCAATACTGCAGTGTGCCTTGCTCTTGCGTTTGCCATTGCTCCTGTAGTTGTCCAGGAACTTCCGTTAAATATTTCACAAGTGTTTGTATAAGCAGTGTTTTCTCCGCCGGTTACAAGTATAGTTCCATCTTTTAATAATGTAGACGTATGGTCAAATCTTGGAGTCCCCATGCTTGCCGTAGCTGCCCAAGATCCACCGGACAAACTATACATTTCACAAGAACTAAGTGCTCCGCTTCCATTTTTACCCCCGGTAACAAAAACCTTACCATCCGGGTCAGCAGTCAAATTTGCAGTATGATGAGTTCTTGCCGTTCCTAACGTACCGGTAAGAGCTGTCGTATTATCCTTGTAATTAAATAATTCGCAGGAAGCTAATGCCGTCCCGCTGCCATCTTCCCCGCCTACGATAAGAATATTCGTAGAGCAATTAGCAGTATGTTTTATTGGCAATAATGTTGAGGTAGCTGCACTACGAGCAACATTCAATGGTGTTTGAGTCGTCCATCCTGCATTTTCGGCAGGGTCATAAATTTCGGTTCTTGTATCCCCACCTGTATTATATTCTCCGTGAGCAAGAACTTTACCCGTAGGTAAAATTGTAGATACAAAATGCCATCTTTCTACTGTCATAGGGTCTGTATTTGTCCACTGGTCAGTTAAGGGATTGTAAAGTTCACAACTATTCAAACCGCTTCCGCCTAGTAACAATGCTTTTCCATTTGGTAGTAATGACAGTTCGGCTATTACTCTCGGAGAAACGTTTTGCGTTGCTCCTGAATATGACCATGTTTGAGTTGCTATATCAAATATCTGTGATGTTGTGGTGTTTCCCCCTGCGGTTAATACTTTTTGAGGAGTTGTTCTTAATAAAACAGCTACATGCTTAACCAATCCAGTTAACAAAGCCCCTGTGTAACTAAACGTTTCCGAATTTGGGTCAAAAACTTCGCAAGAGGTATATACCTGCTGGTCAAGTCTCCATCCACCCACCATCATTACCGTACCATTCGGCAATCTTACTTCTGCCGAATAGAAACGATCGTATAAACCACTTGAACCATCAATATTATTGGCAATTCTGCGCAGAGTGTCTACGTTCCATTCATAAATATAACAAGGTGGACCTCCCGGATGGTCAACGAAAAGCACTCTTCCATCATACATTAAATTCCAACATTCCTGCAATGACCCGGAAAAAGATGTTTCCCAGTGGAACCAGGTATTTTCCCATGTTTTTGTATCAGGTTTATAAAGCCATAGATACCCCTTATTACTTTCGACTAAAACATTTCCGCTTGGCAACAACATCGCATTAGTATGGTCAATTCCTCCCATAGTACTATCGGCAACAGGGAGTGCAGCTCCTTGCCATCTTCCCGTAGCTGGGTCAAAGACTTCGTAAGTTACCTTAGCGGTAGTTGACATACCACCAAATGTCATAACTCTTCCATCTGTAAGTAATGCACTTGTAGCTCCGGATCTTGCTGCATTAAGATTTCCTGCGGTTAATGTCCATCTTCCTGCTCCATATGCTACACTTCCACAAAGCAGAAGCGCAAAAACAAACTTCATACATTTACGCATACTCCCCCCTTTTTTTCAGTTTATATCTTTTAATAAATATATAACATTTATATAGTGCTTTGAATTCTATTTTTTGTCAATCACTTTTTTTGAAAAAATGCAGGGGGTATTATAAACAAAAACCTTTGAAAAAATATTGACTTTTTTAAAAAAGAATTTCTAATGATGCGTTATGGAAAAAAAGAGCACCCCTCGAACCATTAAAATATTTTCTATAGTTTCTTTTTTGAATGATTTTGGTTCGGACATAATTTATCCAATCTGGCCGCTATTTGTAAAGAATGTTTTAGGCGCAAATATGGCAGTCCTTGGACTTATAGATGGTCTGGGAGATGCCATTGTTTCAATATCCCAAGCAGTATCGGGATATATTTCCGACAGGATAAGAAAAAGAAAAATATTTATCTGGTTAGGATATCTTTGCGGTTCATTATCAAGAATCGGGTATGCTTTAACAACCACATGGCATTGGCTAATCCCATTCAGGATTTTAGACAGGGCGGGCAAAATAAGAGCTGCGCCGAGAGATGCAATAATTGCAGACATATCCATAAGAGAAAATAGGGGAAGAAATTTCGGATTATTAAGAACAATGGATAACCTTGGAGCCGTATGTGGAACAGTGTTTTGCATTTTATTATTTAAGTTTTTAGGATACAAAAATTTATTTTTGTTTGCCGCAATACCATCGATTATAGGCGTATTACTGGTATTGTTTTTTATAAAAGATGCAAAAACGGAAAACATAAAAATATACAAAGGCCTGAATTTTAAGGATTTAGACAAAAATTTCAGATTATTTCTTTTTCTAAGTTCCCTTTTTGCGCTGGGAAGTTTCAGCTATTCTTTTTTATTGATATATGCGGAAGAGTGTGGATGCAAGACAGCGTTTGTGCCCGTATTGTATCTCGTTTTTTCTGGGATTGCCGCTATTTTCTCGTTGTTTTTCGGGAAACTTTCGGACAAAATCGGTAGAAAGTCCGTATTGATAATGGCATTTATATTATGGGGACTCGTTTGTCTGAATTTTATATTCTTCGATAGTCGTATTGCAATTGTTTTGACATTTGTTTTATATGGATTGCACAAAGCAGCTTTAGATACGGTGCAGAAAACTTTTGTATCGGAGCTTTCCCCTGTGGAATACAGAGCCAGCACTTTAGGGGGATTCCAGATGGTTATCGGGTTATGCGCGCTTCCGGCTTCACTCGCAGCAGGAATGATGTGGGATAAAATTAATATCCATACGCCTTTTTATTGCTCGTTGGGATTGACAACTGTAGCCGTTATAATGATGTTGTTCGTGAAGGAAAAAAAATAATAGTTTTCACCGCAGAGGCGTCCCCGCAAAAAACAGTCAGACAAGAATGTCTGACCTACCACTTTCTAGCAATAGCAATAAAAAAAGGGAGGTAGAAAACACCACCTCCCTTTTTTATATACTAATTTTTACTTTATCAAAATTAATTTTCTTATTGCCTTTGCATTTCCTGCAGAAAACTTACAGAAATAGATTCCGTTTGCAAGAGGTTTATTGAAGTTGTCCTGTCCATTCCAATGGGACACATAAGAACCTGATTTGTGATCTTTATTTGTAAGGTTCTTTACAAGCCTACCGGTTAAATCATAGATAGCAATAGAGACTTTTGAGGGCGATGCGCAGGAATATTTGAATGTGATTTTTCCGTTAAATGGGTTAGGCGAGATGGAATTAAGCGCTGTAAGCAATGGCATTGTTTTTTCTTCTACTCCAAGCAAGTAAATGAAATCTAATGCCTTAGCGCTATCCGAATCCGTTATTGTAATCGTAGTGTCGTTCGGATGGTAGTAAAGACTATCCCATTCCATTACCCATGGAGCTGATATTTGCCATATGCCTTCGCATAGATAAATTGAATAAGTGCTGTCTATAACGTTATTCATTGTGTTATAACCGCTATCTTCGCTTGCATTGATGTAAAAATTATTTTGTGGAACAGAAACCAGTCCGTGAAGGTTCCCTGAAACTATGCAGTGCGCGTAATTTAAGAAAAAGTTATTACCGGGAACATTAACCGTATCTATCGTGACTCGTTGCATAGATGGTTTTATAAGCCATCTATTCGAAGGACTATAAACCTGTAAATTCCATACCCCTTGTGGGCCATAAACCTTAAACGTTCCGTTAGAATCTACTGAGGTCTGTCCTTTTGTTTCCCAGGAAGAGGTATCTCTCAATTCTGCCGTAAATTCAGAAAACTCGGGAGTCGGGTCACCATTGTCCACCGTAAGAGCGCCAGACGCAGAGCCTTTGTAGCTTACCAGTCTTACTTTTACCGTATCGCCGGGATTAGCATTCCAATTATTTTGAGTTTCAAAACCAAAGCCGTCCGGCAATGGAGTTTCATAGGTGTTCATCCTTACATCGTAAGAGAGATACTTACTACTTACAGGTATTTCAAACAGCCCGTTGGAATTACTATAATTGTTTATGCCCCACTGCATTCCTGAACTATCCTTAGATGCTTGCATCTCATAAACTCTCGATGGGGTTCCTCCGTTTTCAGTAATTATGCCAAATATTATTGTATCCGTTTTAATAAGCACAATATTCTTTTTAATGCTATCCCCTGTCGTAAGCGAAAAAGATTGAAAATTGGGTTCAAGATAATCGGGATAAGTCTCTTCGTCGTTCATTTCAATTCTATAACCACTCCCTAAGGGCGCCCCGAGAACGAAATGCCCGTTAGTAGCAAGATACTCGCTTATTTCACTGCTATCCGTCCTTAGATATATGTGGAAACTTCTCAAAACCAGTGAATCTCTTTCGTCTTTTATGTCGCCATATACGAAAGCTTCCGGCTGTTTGTATTCAAAATTAATTCCCGCAGTATTTCCTGTCAGATGGACTAACGCTTGATTCGGCATAGTATAGGGACTAATATTATCTATAGGGCTTATATGCCATATTCCCGTATCGGGCATATTTAATGTATAATGTCCCGTAGAATCCGTCAACGTTGACCACCATGCCGGGTCGTGATCCATACTTGTACATACCCATATTGTTTTTAATAAAGAATTTGGCGCAGTAACGCCTTCTATACTTACAGTTCCCGATATCGTAAATGCCGGCGATGGAGTCGGGTTTACTTTAAGCCAATCTTGAGCTGTACTTGCATCTTTCGGGTTGGTTATTTTCATTATGTAAGAAGTAGGAGCGAGTGAAAAATCCGGCGGCAAAATACAATAGAATATTCCATCCAATACGGCGCTTGAATCGGCAGGTCCGTTGTTCCAACTTACGTCTCCATCCATAACATATAACTGCCCCATAGGCCATAATTTATCGCCTGCGTCTATCGAGTGATTCCCGTTTAAATCAAGATATAGTTCTGCTAATAAAGTATCTCCCGGTCCACAATCGCATTCCCATGCCATAGTTCCTGTGCCTTGTGTCATTTGAGTAGCGGTATCACTTCCGTTAACAATGAATTTAAAATAATTTGTCCTTGCGGCGCTAAGCGGCAAGCTAAAAACTATTGCCATTAATCCTAATATTCCTAACATCTTTCTTCCCATATTTCCTCCTTTTTATCTTGATTATCTTGTTATAAAAATTACACTAATATTTCGTTGCCTCACCTCCTTGATAAAATCCAACCACCCCGCAAAGTACATATGCGGGGTAAACTCCGAACACGGAGTTTTTCATTAATCTTTGTGACCTCTTCTATTTTTTAATCGTTCTGCATTTTAACTTGAAGCTCATTAATCTCTGGCTGAAAAGTTTATCAATAATTTTTTGTCTTTCCAAATTATATGCCAATGTTTCTTCGTAACCCCTCCCTTCCAAAGTCTTATCATAGAAAGGTAGTTATATCAATGACATGTGCAATTATTTTTCCTGTTATCTTGGAGAACACCCCGCCTTCTTCGGGGTAAACTCCGAGCTAATTTTTTCTCTGTGAACTCTGTGTTTTCTTTCGTTTTCTTTCATAACTTTGTCAAATTCTATAACCTTTATAAGGAGGTTAAGCTTACTTTATCACAGTGTCAAGAAAATCTTACCCTTATATAATATTTTAATTGACAGCCTTGAAAATTTGAATATATATCTAAGTAAATTATGAGTTTACTATTATTTGGGACTGCAGGCGTTCCTTTATCTGCTTCGGACAGGACAACGGAAAGCGGCATACGGAGAGTCAAGGAACTCGGCTTGGGATGTATGGAAGTTGAGTTCGTAAGAGGTGTGAACATTGAGTCCGACAGAGCCCATAAAATAAGAGAACTATCGGAGAAAGAAGGTATTGTCCTTACGGTTCATGCCCCATATTTTATAAATTTAGCTTCCGTCGAGCCTCAAAAGGTATTTGCTTCCAAGCAGAGAATTATAGAATCTGCCCGAATAGGAAATATTATGGGAGCAAAATCCGTTACATTTCACCCCGCTTTTTATATCGGAAAAACACAGACAGAGACTTATGATGTAGTAAAAAAATGGCTTACGGAAATTATTGCAGACATTAGTAAAGAAAAATTAGAAATAAAAATAAGCCCGGAAACAACCGGCAAACCTTCCCAATTTGGAAATCTGGAAGAAACTTTGAAATTAGCGCAGGAAGTTTCGAAATTAAGGCTCTGTGTTGATTTCGCTCATCTATGCGCAAGAAATAATGGAGAACTAAATTCTTACGAAAAGTTTGACAATGTGTTAAAGAGTATAAAATCGCTTCTTCCGGGAGAAGCGCTAAACGAATTACACATCCACGTTTCAGGAATACAATATGGATCTAAAGGCGAAATAAAACATCTTACTCTTGAAGACAAAGACTCTAAGTTTAAATATAAAGAGCTTTTGCAAGCATTAAAAGAAAATAAAGTTGGCGGGTATCTTATATGCGAGTCTCCTGCTCTTGAAGAAGATGCGCTATTGTTAAAATCGGTTTACGAAAAAATATAAACAGAAATTTTTACTTTAGCGGTGTCTTAAATAATTCAATATCTTTAATCCAAACGCTACCGCTTCCCTCAAAAGCAACGTTTAACTTTATCAAGTCAGGCGCCTCTCTCTTTTTCAGGTAAAAAACAACTTCGAATGTTGCCCAATTGGTTGTTCCCTTTAATGGTTGACGCAATCCTTTAGAAAAAAATTCACCCCGTCCCGGGAGTCTGCACCACATCTCAAGGTATGCCTTGTCTTTTACCTTATCAGATTTCATCTGTGCACGATAAGTTAACATACATTGCTCTATCTGAGAAACAGAAACCTCAAAAAGTCGTACTGATTGTTTTTCCTGTGAATCAATTCGCCAGCCTCCCTGTTCGCCTTTTATTCCATTTTCTGTTATCAATTTATCAGAAGTATTGAAAGTTTTTATTTTTTGTGCAGGACCTGCAGGTTCCGGCATTTTGGGCTTTAACCAGTTAAACATATTTACCTCACTTTTTTCAATACTAAAACATTTATAGCTTCAAAAAGAAGCCAGACACTTAATACAAACAGAACTATACTTGATATTCCCGAAACTATAACTTCCGGTTTTACGACTTGCCCCATCATCCGGAGAGGCAATGCCGACGCAAACAATGAAATTTTCAATATTAATGACCAAAACGTCATTATCATCATAAATACCATCGGAATTATTGTAAATATTGCATTTTTGCCTTTCTTGACCAGCCATACCGATATTGTCATAAGTATCAGGCTTGCCAGCAATTGATTGCTTGTCCCGAAAATAGGCCAGGCAACGAGATACCCTTTTTCCTGTGTCGTCAGCAAGAAAGCAAGCGGTACACTCAACGTAACCAGAGTCGCTATAATACCGCCTACTCTTGAATTTACGCCGAAAATCTCCTGAAATATATATCTTGCCAACCTCGTGCACACATCAAGCGTATCATATACAAAAGTAGAAAACGCAAGAAGCGCGAAAGGGAATGCTATAGTAAAACCAACTCCGATAAGTCCGAGATACCCTGCAATTCCTCTTGCATATATTAAATTAGGGTCGCTTTTTAGTACCTCATTGCCTTTGGGGAGCATCATTAGAGTAGCAAGCGCGAGAACCGCAACAAGTCCTTCAAGAAGCATAGCTCCGTAACCGACAACTTTTGCATCCGATTCTTTTGCAATTTGCTTTGATGTCGTGCCTGAACTCACAATGCCGTGGAATCCGGAACACGCACCGCAGGCAATCGTAATAAACAATATGGGAAAAAGCGGGGTACCATTGACCATGCTTTTTAAGCCCTCTACATTAAACGCAGGATATTGAATCCTGAATCCGCCAAACAATGCGCCGATTAAACATACTGCTATGGTAAGATAAAGCAACCATCCGCCAAGATAACCGCGAGGCTGAAGTAATACCCACATTGGAACTATGGAAGCAACGAAACAATATATCAATAAAAAAACATCCCATTGTTTAGTTGTTACGTTCCCCAGAGGACCAAGAATGTTTTGAGGCAAATGCGGTCCGAGCCAAATTATAAATAATACTACGGGAAGAAATACTGCAGTGGTAATTCCTAAATTGGATTTAAACTTGTATAATAGTATACCCATTATTATAGCCACAATAATATAAAGTATGGAAGATGCTGCCACGCCAGGCCCAAAAGCAACGTCGTTTGCAACCGTTTTGAAAGTCTGGGCGGTAATGTCGGTAAACGCCACAATTACATAAACGAGAGAAAACCATACAAATATTAAAAATAAAATATGTGCTTTCCGGGACATATGTTCCTTGACGATTTCACCTATTGATGAAGCCTTATGCTTGATTGAAGCTACAAGACTTGAAAAATCATGGACACCACCGATAAATATTGAACCTATCAGTATCCACAACAAAGCAGGCAGCCAACCAAAAAGCAGTCCCGCAAGTATGGGACCTACAATAGGCCCCGCTGCCGCAATTGCAGAAAAATGTTGACCTAAAAGTAGTTGCGGTTTCGCAGGAACATAATCAATGCCATCATTTATCCGGCATGCAGGGGTAACATTGGAATTATTTAAATCAAACTTGTTCGCCAGAAACTTCCCGTAGAAAATATAGCCGAGTCCAAGGACTACAATTGATACAAGAACAACAGAAACAACCATTTGCGTATTTATATTTAAAAATTAAACCCTGTCAAGAAATATTCTCCATTCCTAAATTTAGTTACAAATAAATTAGAATAATTTTGGGTATAATGTCAATGAAGGTTTCCTTTGCCTCTCCAATACAACATAATTTTTTTTGAAAACATCTTTCCAAAAAAATTTTCTATTTCACACCCTTTCAAATATATATTACAGAATAAATTCAGTCGAGTTCCGGTGGTTGAGATATCTCTTTACTTTTGTATACCATATCCTGATTTTTGATATAAAAAACTTGACATTTTCCTGAAAATTGACATTATTTCAACTTAATTTTAAGAGAGAACAGATAGTTTGCAAATCTTGACGGGCCTGTAGCTCAGTTGGTTAGAGCAATTGACTCATAATCAATAGGTCGTAGGTTCAAATCCTACCGGGCCCAGTTTATTTATATCAAACCACTCATCCAAAGGCAAGCGCACACAATACAAAAAAATCAACCACAGAAAAGAACAGAATATTTTGGACGCAGGTTTGCGCAGATTTTTGGGATAACAAATAAAAGAAAACAGAAAGTTTAAGAGGTAAAAACAACAAAAAGCAGATAGCACAGACAAGATTAACAGGATACTAAAAGAACAATTTCTCACACAAAGTCCAGAGAAAAACCGGATAAGCGCAGAGAACAAAGGATAATTTCTACTTAAATAAACATGCATAGTGATAAACCTAATTTAGCATTTAGTTATAGTTTGTGGAATAAGATTGTGTCTGTAATAATTCCAGCACTAATAGGAATACCATTAGTTAGTATGCCCTTTCTTATAATGTTTGATGATCCTAATAATATATATCTATTGCTAATAGGGATATTATTGCTAATATTTTTTTTCTTAATTTTCGATAAGTATGTTTATAGTATATTTTCTAAAAGCATAGTCGACAAAGATGCATTGACTTATATTCCCGGTGGAATTTTCTGGAAACGAGTATTGAAAAGGCAAAGGATATTCCCATGGGAAGACTATGGTTTTTATCTTCATTATTACGATATATATGGAAACGATGATATTAATTACACTATGTTGGTAATTAAGGATAGAAAAGGTAAAATATACCTGAAATTAACTCGTGGCTCTATAGCCAACTTTGAGAAGTTAGCAGAAAAATTTAAGGAATACTGCCCGACAGTTGAATTAGTAGAACATACTTTTTTAAGATAATAATAATGAAAAATCAATTATCCGGGCTTCTCAACATAACAAAACCCGCGGGAATTACTTCTTATAAAGTAGTAGAGACAATAAAGCAAGTAACCGGCATACAAAAAGTCGGACATACAGGAACTTTAGACC
>JAQTXJ010000015.1 GCA_028688815.1 bacterium
TTTTTTGAAATTCTTGCGAGTTGCAAAACCCCCGAATTAGTTTTTGAAAAGCTTAGTAAGGGATATAAACTCGGGTATCACAAAGCGGTAAAATTAGTAGAATTATTAAGGGTTGCAGAAATCTGGGGCGTAACGGATTTAGATGCTAATACTCTAAAAAGCTTATTTATAAAGCCCTTTTCTTCTTTACAGGAAGCGGTGGATAAGGCAATAGGCAAGAAAGGCGAAAACGCAAAAGTTCTGTTTTTAATGGATGGGAGTGTCACGGTACCGGTGTGTTCGGGGTTGTAATTTTTTTTAACGCTCTAATTTTTTCCACTTTTTTATTTTAACCTTGACAGTTTTTGAATGTTTTTGTAGTAAAGTAGAATATAAAAATTAAAAGCTAACATATAAGGAGTCAAAATGAAATTATTAAAATGGGCATTTATATTTTTTGTTGCGAGTTCTCTTTCCGCTTATGAATTAAAGTTGGGTTCGGCAGGACTCGGACTTATAAATGACAGCAAAGCTGAAGTTACTTTCAAAGTAAACAACTCCATAGATAAACCTTTTTCTATGAGAGTAATGCTTAAACACGAATACGTAAGTTCCTATAAAAAACTTGTTGTTGATTTAACGGATACAGTAATTGCCAAGTTTTACCCGGACAAAAAAGAATATTCGTTTTCTATTGGAACGGGAGAGTATGTTCTTGAACTTTGCGACGCAGAAGGCTTCGAAATAAGACTCGAGAAAGATAAAGTTACTGTTGGTAATGATATGTATATTAAAGACGGGAAAGCCGTTTATACGAAACCGATAAATATGTTCATTGAATCGAACATTATATTAATTAAAGGAAAACTTGTTGCGGATAATTCGATAATACAGGTTGCCCGCGAATTGTGTGTGAATAAACACGGCAAGGGCTCTTCTACCGTAGAAACGTATAAACTTAAAATTACGAATGGTCAGATAGATGGGATATTGCAAGAAGAAGGCGATTATGATATAAGCGTTCTTTCCGTAGAACTTCCCAAGCTTAATCCTGAACTTGTTACGGCGCAGGTGGAACTTACGCCGAATTCTTTCACTGCAAAAAAAGGGCCGAACAATAATCTTATAATTAAAGTAACCCCGAAAATCCAAAAAGTAGCAATATCTTCCAATATATCGGAAACCTATGTCATAGAAAAACCGAATCTCACTTATTATGATTTAAATAAAATAATTCATAACGTTTCACCGACAATAACGCCGATGCCTTATCCTCATCCGATAGAAGTTGGAACGGGAGAATACTTATTGGAGTGCATAAAAGACGGTAAAATATACAGAAAAAAGATGTGGGTTCCGCCTGTTTCCAGTATGGATATGTATAGACTTGAGGATTGGTTTGATAATAGCTATGAAGTTGGGTATTCCATTGCTAAAACGGGTTGCACAGGCATAGAAAAAGAAATTTTATATAAAAATTATAATATGCAATTGATAGGTTCCCCAAATTATGATGAAGACGTACCCGTATTTATAGGGAATAAAAAATATACTATCAAGTTTCATGCAACCAGAGATAAAAATAATGTATCTTCAGATTTTTCAATTGATAACATAAAAAGCAATGTTTTGGATTTGACAGAAATAGCTCCTCCTCCTTTGGCAGCGAGCAAGAAACCAACTACGCTAGATGACCTTTATAACAAAGTTAAATCGCAATTTAACGGGAGATATACTCCGGGAAACGAAGGAACAGTTATTTTAGAAAAAAGTTTATACTCTTCGCCTTTCAGGATAGATTTCAAGGCGAATTTACAGTTTAGCAAAGAGAACGGCAAATGGGTAGGTTTGGCAATGGAAGGGAATACGATATCGTATAAAGTGTATCAACTTGAAGTAGAAAGAGTTAACCTTTTGGATTTTTTTAATAAGGATAATTAATGACACCTGATATTAAATCTGCATACGGGAAGATTACATATCGCAAGTTAAGTGATTTGAAGACATACTTTTCCGACCAGAAAGCAGTAGAGGAAATATTAAAGAAATCCGACCCCATTCTTTATGAAGTTTACGAGAATGAGGTTCCCAAAGAAGAAGAACATCTTACTTTTGCCACGACTATTCTTTATCCCGGTAAAGTAGGGAACGAATTTTATTTCACCAAGGGGCATTTTCATTTTGAGCCTGACGGGGCAGAAGTGACGATTGGAATACAGGGAACGGGTATGGTATTGCTTCAGAACAGGGAAAATCAGGTTAAGTCCGAACCGCTGAAACCGTTTAGCGTTGCATATTCTTCGCCCGGGTGGGCGCATAGAGTCGTGAATAACTCTACCGAAAAGCTTGTTTTTCTTTCTATCTGCAGGGCAGATGTAGGTCACGATTACGAGACCATAATTAAGAAAGGGTTTGGACTACCAAACCGATAAATTTTCACCCAGCAAAGAGACTGCAACAAAGTTAGTAAGAGTTTGCAACGAAACAAATACCAGCAAAAAAGTCCTCCTGGGTTTAGCAGAAGGGCTTCCTTTGTTGTCTTCTTACTTCATCAATACTAATTTCTTCGTTTCTTTATAATCACCTGCTTTAAACTTCGCAAAATAGACACCTGCAGGATAATTCTTTGATTCAAGCTTTTCCCTGTAATAACCGGGTAACCTTTCTCCGGCTATCAATGTCTTTACACATCGTCCTGTAACATCATACAATTTCAATGACACAAATGAAGTCCTTGGTATTGAATACTTAATCGTTGTTTTGTTTATGAACGGATTTGGATAGTTTTGATATAATCTGAATACAAGAGGCGCTTCCATTTCTTTCCCTTGTGGGCCGCCACTTGATGGAAGTGGTGCTTGATTTATCGTTCCTGTGTGTCCGGCTGTTGCTCCACCACTTGCAGTTCCACCCGAGACAGAAATGTTTCCTACGGAGAAACTTATGCTATCACTGTATATTCTTACTCTACCACCCGCTCCTCCGCCACCGTAGGCGTTTGAAATTACTCCTCCGTTTCCACCTTTTGCATTGATTGTCCCGTTTCCTAAAAATTGTTTTGCATAAATTAATACGCTACCACCTGAGCCGCCGCCTGCCGCATAACCCGTCTTTGTTATGCCATTGCTGCCGCTTGCTGAAATTGTCCCATTTAGTAGTATTTTACCTGTTCCATCCCAACATATGAGTTTTACCATACCACCGCCGCTGCCACCGCCCCATCTGTAACCATTTGTTGTTCCCCAGTCTCCGCCGCCGCTTCCCAAACTGTCAGGAGTTAAAGTGTCGCCATAAGTTATTCCGCTGTCTCCTATTCCGCCTTGTGTATGATAGTTTCCGTATCCTCCGGAATTTCCGTATCCTGCGCCTCCACCACCATGTGAGGCACTTCCTGTGTGACCATAACCTGTTCCATGGTTGTGGCAATATCCTTTTTCATCTGCTAACAAATAACTTGAGGAATTTACTATTATACTGTCTGTCGCCTTTAATTCGATATTACTTGTTATTGTATCTCCCGAAGTTAGTCTTATCCATTTATCCGTAAATTCTACACCATTAATAAATCCTGATTTATCGTCAGTATTCGTTATTGTGTTTACAGGAGATAAGACAAGTCTTACGTAGTTATCTGTTTGTTTGACAAAAGCTGTGCCGGGTTGTCCATCTATAGCATTATTCGGGCCATTACCTCCACTTACATCTACCCTGCCTGTAAAAGAAGAATTATTATACAAAATTTGAATTCTTCCTCCGGCTCCGCCTCCGCCGTCAGGAGTGCTTCCATTTGCGCCATTTCCACCTTTACTGGAGATAGTTCCTGTTCCCGATAATCTATTTGTCTGTATTAATATACTGCCTCCGCTGCCCCCGCCTGCTACTTTGCCATCGCTTCCTGTCCCATCTTTTCCATTACTTCGGATTATCCCTGCTACGTTTAGTCCTCCCAAACATTTTAACCTGATAACTCCACCGCCTGCTCCACCTTTTCCCCAGAGCGTTACGTCGGAGTTGCCGCCACCGCTTCCCATATCAAACGAATTTTCAAGATTTCCATACGCATAACCGCCGTATTTTGAAGTGTCGCCTTGTAAATTATTGCCGCCATGTCCGCCTCGACCGCCAAACCCGGCTCCGCCTGCGCCGTAAGAAGAAGCGCCCTGAGTTCCTGCGCCGGGACCTTCGCCTGCTAAATAACCTGCGCTGTCTGCATCGAATGTTCCCTGGATGTCTATAGAATCGGCAGATATTGCAATCCAGCCGGTGGTATTAACAGCTCTTGTTGCTACTTTTGCAGTCTTCCCACTATTGATTTTGAAAGTGCTGACGTTCCAGAAAGTGCCGTATATTGTGGTATCGTTAGCAATTGTCCAATCGGCATGATTGTAGTCATATCCGGGTGGATTATATATCACTTTTCCTGTCATTTTCAGCGTGTCTCCCCAGTAATTTGCCTGAGCAAACACACTGTCGTTTGCGGCATTATATAAATTCCATGTGTTGTTATAAATGGAGTTCATACCATCGTCGTTTGTGCTGCCATTTCTTAAGTTCCCTAAGTTTACCAAATTAGTATTTGAATTTACATATACTCCGACACTATCACTTGTAATTAAGTTATTTGTTGCAAGCACTGAACCGCCATTTGCATATAATCCGTATTTAGCATTTCGTATTTCGCAACCGCGGAATTCAGCAGTTCCTCCCGTATCTATTCTTATTCCGAACCAATCAGTCAGACCGGCAGAGGTAAAAACGGCAGAATTCGCAATTAAATTCCCTTTGACTATTAATTCACACTTTGTCGTATCTTTGCCGCTTTTTCCCGTATCCTGGTCCGGGATGGAATATACCGTAACATCAGGACATATTGTCAGGGTAACACCGGAATCTATCACAAGGTCGCCGATGATATTGTACGTCCCGCTATCCCATACGGTAGTATCCATTATGTGTCCCATAAATCCGAAATCTCTCCTGTAATCGTTGTATAATTTGGTAGCTAATTTCTTGGCTGAATCCTGGCTTGGGTATGAAGCAGGAGTTTGAAGACTCATATAATGATTGAACTCAAAGCAGACCATCTTTTCTACGTAAGGAGCTTCAGTATCCCTTTGAGCAAGTACTGTTTCAATATCGGCAGGGATAAATGTATTTGTTCCAACTGTTTTAAAGTTTTCTATGTCGGTCCAGAAGCTAATTTTATTGGTATCGATAACGTTGTGGGCGTCGCATTGTTCTTTCATAATCTGGAAATAAGGAGGAACGGTATCCAATGGAAACCTCCCGGAACCGATTCCGTCCTGAATGGCGAGAATGTCAATGCCACTTAATTTTACAAGACTGTCAACCCAGCATCTGAAAGAATTGCGATCTTCATACCATATAGTTGTTGAATCATCGCTCCATATTCTTGTATCAAAGTAAGGAGATATTATAACTGGCTTGCCAGATAAAGCCTCACAGGTGTCTGTAATAACCTTCCAGTATCTGGAAATTTGCGCAATCTCCTTAAACCTTTCTCCACGCTCAACTAAATTATTAAATTCCTCCGGGATATACCAACCTGCGAAAGAGGAATGCTTATTGTTAGCATAATATTTTGTATATAATTCGTGTATTAATTCAATGTTTCTTTTAGCATAGTTATTAAGAGTGTCTGTCTCAAAATACTCGAATTTTCCTCTTTTCCACAAAGTCCCCATATAAACTTCCATTCCCATACTATCACAAACAGATAGAATAGTGTCTAAAATATCTTTATTCCCGAGCTGAGTTATAGTATGAAATTGCGGGTCAGTAGGGTTGGGATAATATACATATATTGTGCTTGCATCTCCTAGTCCGTCTGAGAGCGCTGTCCATTGGATTATAAGTTTATTCATCCCAATATCTCGCATATAGGTGAATTCTTTTTTCCATTCTTTTTTATTCCATTCCAATGTGCTTTCATTCTCACCAATCTGTAAAAAGGACCCCTCTATCGTTTTTGAATAAACGGGAGCGACAAGGAACAATGTCATACACAATAGAATGTATTTCATTGCATCCTCCCCGTTGAAGTTACTTTTGTTGCTTTCGTTACTTTTACTTCTTTAGTTCCCGTAGAGGTATTTAACCTGCAGAAATAAGTCCCATCAGGCACATTTTTGCCGTTATTATCTTTTCCATTCCAGGTTATAGCCCCATTATCCTTATTAAGCGCTAATATTCTTACTAATTTCCCGCTTACATCATAAATCTGTATTTTTGTTTTACTGTCCGCTGATCCGCCTGAGGCGGATCCACTGATCACTGTTGTTTGCACAAATGGATTTGGGCTTGCCCTGAGGGTAGTCGAAGGGTTTTTGATATTTAACGGTTCTTCCGTTCCTACCGAATGGCCTGTCCATACTTCGGCAAATGATGTAATAAGTGGGGTTTGACAATATATTGGTCTTGCAATTATAAATTCTGAGTAACCATCATTGTTCATATCTCCTGCTGTGCTGATAAACTGAATCCAACTGTATTTAGCACTATTTTCTGTCTGCCAATCAGATTGGGTATCCATAGAATCTCCTCCATAATATAAATAGGCTTTACCTCTGCCAGAATTATATGCCCCTGTTTTTTCCGTAATTAATACATCTGCAAATGTATCCCCATTTACATCTCCTGCATAAGCTACGTGTTCCCCGAAATTGGAATCAGGAGAAGCTCCGTTAAATGTTATATCAGGAGTATTATGTGTAGCCGGAGGATTCCCTCCATAAAAGATATATGCTTTACCATAAATCCCGGCAGATTTGCTTCCGATTATTACATCTTCATATCCATCCTTATTTACGTCTCCTGCTTTTGCAAAGTCCGAGATATTACTTGTTGTAAAATACCAATCTGGTATATTATCAGGAGAAGTTCCTCCATAATAAACAAATACAGTATCTCCTCTTTTTATCAATGCATCGCAATATCCGTCTCCATTTATGTCTGCTCCTTCTCTGGCGGGAAGACCGGGAATTCTTAAATCGGAAATTGTATCTATTGGGTTCCCGCCAAAATAGATATAGCTTGAATCATTATCCCCGATAATTATATCCTCATATTTATCACCATTGAAATTATGAAGACTACTCATATAATTGCCAAAACTCGCATCCCCATCACGTCTAAATTTTGAATCAGGTATTGTATCTACAACTGAGCTTCCAAAGTAAAGCTTTGCTATATGATTATCTTCCATAATAAAATCTGAAACGCTATCACCGTTAAAATCCCCCCAAGTACAAGAATAAAAGCCTCCCGAACCATCTCCCGTTAATCCTGCATCTGGAATTGTGTCTATCATACTACCCCCAAAATAAATGCTCATAGGAAAATCAAGGCTAGCATATGGATTATTTATAATTATATCATCATACCCATCTCCGTTTACGTCCCCTATTGGTCCAATAGTATAAGTTTCCGCACTTCGCCAACCTAACACCCTTTGAAAAGTCTGTCCCCAAATATTCCCCGCAAGTACCATAATACTTGCTACCACCAAACTACTAAATACTTTTTTCATCTTATCCCCCTCTTGATTAATTTTCCGATTTCTACAGATTGCTATTCCTACATATCTGCATAATTTTATTAAGTCAATAAATAAATTAAATGAATATTGCATTCCCATTTTAATTCTTGTCAAGAAAAAAGGATTGGCAAATATCTATATTTTAGGACATTTTTCCACATTTTTGAAAAAAACTTAGTTTTAATGTGTCTTGTTTGTAATGCAATAAAAACTGCTAACACATTATTTCTTATTTCCCTGTTGACAAATCCTTGTTTAAATAACACATATATGTATATACTTTAGTTTAGAATTATAGGGGAAAGTTGGAGCAATCGCTCCTGAAATCGTGAACTCCAACTAAAACCACGAACTTTGTTCGGGATAAGATAGAGTAATTCGTCTAAAGTCGAAAACTCTATCTAAGGAGGCATTATGAATAAAACTATAAGGTTTTTGTTACTAATATGTTTTGGGATAGTATTTGCAGGGAGCACCGTTTCCGAAAGGTCATTTTTTAACTCTAAAGAGAAGTTTAAGATTGCAAAGACCAACGGGATAGAAAACTCTTCTAAACTAAAGGGCGCAACCAAGGGAGAAATAGATACTATAACCCCGGAGTTAGCTTCGCCTTATTATATTTTTTCGTCGGAATACAGGAATTCTTATAAAGTAACGAAGTTTACTCCGATGCTTCCTTGTTCCCTTCGGCAGATTTGGGTTGGCGCAGGAGGAAGCACGGCAGGGTCTAAGATATGCAGTATTTTTGTTTGGAGTGATGCAGGAACCGCTCCCGGGACGATATTGTTTAGCGACACTATGACTTTTGCGGCGGAATCCGCAGGTTATCTTTATTGGAACAGCCATACTTTACCGACTCCCATAAGAATGGCGGGTTCTTTTTGGGTAGGCAGCAAAGAAAACGATACTTTGTTTCCAACCACAGGGTTTGATGAAACTATGAGTTTGCCTTCGCAATTTAGTTTTAACGGCAGCAGTTGGGTAGCGGGCGATTCTATTACATTTGATTATATGAACGCGGTAGCCGTAAAATACGAACTAAGCGGAACGGCTGATATAAGCGCTTCACCATCCCCACTTGTGATGCAAATAGCGGCTATTGCCAAAAAGTCGCTGCCACAACCTCCCGTATCGCCGTTATCCTTGCTTAGCGAAGATGACGAAAAATACTGGCAAGATATAGTTCCCGGGGAATTCATAATCGGTTATAATAATCAAATAGACGTCAAAAAAGCGACCTTAAAACAGATGGGCATAGCACAAAAAAGTGTAACTTTGGCAGATAAGGAACTCGGAGATAACTTTATACTTGTTAAAGTAGCGGGCACGCTTGAAGAGGAAAAAGCATTCATAAAAGCAATGAAAGTAAAATCAAATGTTTCATCAATAGAGCCAAATAGGATAATGAAACTTTTCAAAAACCCGAACGATCCTTATTTTTCTTCATACCAGTGGGACAAGAGAAACGTTAATGCGCCGGGGGCGTGGGCTTATGGTTGGGGAAATGACAGTATATCAATCGGTATAGTTGATCAGGGCACGCAATATACGCATCCCGATTTGAGTGCAAGATATGGTACAGTTAAGGGGTATGACTACGTGGACGGCGATGCTGACCCCATAAATGCGGTTGCCGCAGAGGCTCACGGAACGCATTGTTCCGGCAATGCGGCTGCAACGGTTAACAATGGAGTAGGAATTGCAGGAATGGCAAACGCAAGGCTTTATTCATTAAGAGTAATGAGTTCTACCGGTGGAGGTACAACTACGGCAATTGGAAACGGAATACAATGGTGCACAAGTAATGGCGTAAAAATAATATCTATGAGTATTGGGGGCGGTGGTCCTTCAACTTTTGTTAACTCAAAATGTCAGGCATTCTGGAATGGGGGCGGGCTAATATTTGCGGCAAGCGGAAATGATGGGAGAGATACTACCATATACCCCGCGGCTTATGCGAATGTAATTGCGGTTGGGTCAACAGGCACAACTAATAAACGGTCTTCTTTTAGTGATTACGGGAATTATTTAGACCTTGTTGCTCCGGGTGAAAATATTTGTTCAACCATCCCCGGGAGCACTTATGAGGCTGGATGGAGCGGCACGTCTATGGCGTGTCCACAGGCTGCAGGAGGCGCCGCACTTGTGTGGGCAGCAAAAACATCTTTAACGAATTCACAAATAAGGGACATTTTACTTAATACTGCAACTGACCTTGGAACTACGGGTTGGGACAAAGAATATGGCTGGGGGAAGATTAATCTACAGGCTGCCGTTATTGCGGCAAAAGGGGCTTCCGCTATGACCGGCGATACGGGAATACTTACGGTTTATAATTCGCCTTCTACTTCGGGAAATTTAGCCGTTTCCGACATTACATACCACTCATCATGGATTAGCTCTGTGAGCCCAACGAGTTTCGGACTCGTTCCCGGAAATTCTGCAGGAGTTACCGTTATTGTATTGGCGAGCCTTGAAACAGGCTATTATTACGATACTTTATTTATTGCTTCAAATGACCCGGATAACAATCCGTATCTCGTACCTGTGGTTTTAAAAGTGGGTGATGTCGGGATGGAAGAGAACTCGGATTTTGGATTGCGTAATGCGGATTTAGGCGTCTTTCCGAACCCGACTACAAAAGCGTTATCCGTAAAATTTGCCATTTCTGCTTCCCAGAATGTTAGTTTGAAGATTTATGATGCTGCAGGACGAATGGTAAAAACGGTTTTCGACGAAGTTAAAAAAGCAGGTTCATATAACCCGACAGTAAATATGACGGGAATGAATTCCGGTATTTATTTTGTTTTGTTAAAAACGGGAAATCATACGATATCTAAAAAAGTAACTCTGATTAAATAGGAAAAGATATTTAATAAAAGGTAATTATTTTTCGGGCTTTTTCAGGTAGAACTGTCGTTTCTTTTCGGGAAATCGTTCAATCGCATAGCGAAGCATAGTTCTGGGCATAGTTGTGTAGTGCTTTTTTAAGAACTGTTCTTCAAGCTCTTCACTGCAGCGTTTTCCTACTTCTCTTAGCATCCATCCAACGGCTTTGTGCATTAAATCGTGTTTATCGTCTTTTAATATGAAAGCTATTTTAAGAGTATCTTCTGGTTTATTTTGCATTATATAATAAAACGTAGAAAGAATCGAAATTCTTCTTTCCCAGAGATTTGAAGATTTGGCAAGTTTATAAAGGATTGATTTATCTTTATCTTCTAAATAAGGTCCAACAATTTTGTATGCGGATAAGTCAACCAAATCCCAGTTGTTAATTTGTTTGGTGTTTTTAATATAGAAATTGTAGATTTCTTTTTGTTGTTTTGAATCGGTTTTTTTGTATTTTAATATAAGAATTTGCAGACAGATTTGTCGCTCCTCGTGAATCTTGCTTTTAATTAAATCCTGCAAGTCCTGCATTGAAAGGTCGGCATATTTCTTTGCAATCTTTTTTTGCTCCGGGACGGTAAGTCCTAAAAAGATGTCTCCTTCTCCGTATTCTCCTTTGCCGGTTTTAAAAAACCTCTGGTAGATTAGGGCTTTTTCCTTAGAAGCGTTCCGTGCGAGTTCGCGTTTGAAATCTTTAAGAAGTTTGCTCATAATTTTTTCTTGTCAATTGCTTTCAATGCTTTAACATAAACATTTTTAACGCCGTTATTTTTTTCGTTCTTGATAATTTTCTCAAAAATCGGCAATAACCGTTTTCTGGTTTCGGGATTATTTTTGGCAATTTCCGAAAGAGCATAAGCGGCACACCATTTTATAACCGTGGTATTGATTTTGTCATCGGTAGTATTTTTTAAAAGATAAGGAATTGCTTTAGCCGTTTTTTCCGGATAATCTTTTGACATATTGCCGATGGCTTCCGGCACGCCCCACTTAACTCTTGGCAATTTGTAATTGATATATTCGAGAAGCGTATCAATATGCGGAGCAAGGAGTTCTGGGTTTGATGCCGAAATGTGTTTCATCGCGTCAGCGCAACTGCCCTTGTCAACATCAGAGGCAGAAACAAAATACTCAACAAATTCTTTAACCGGAATTTTCTTTTGGCAAACCGCCTCGACCAGCTTTGTTTGTTTTTCTTTGGGCTTAATGTCGGATTCAAGAATTTCTTTTATTCGTCCCATATTTCCTCCTACCTGCCTTTTACCTTAAATTCATTGCAATTATTTGTCAATTTTTTATTGACAGTGTTACTTCCTTAATATAACAATGAGTATATGAAAAAGTTGGCATTAAGTATTTTGTGTCTTGTTGTGGTTGTCGCATTGCTTGCGTATGGAATTAAATCGGGGCAAGTTTCGGAAGTAGAGACAAATGCCGATTATCTTTGTCTTTCTTGCATCGGGATAGGATAAAATAATTACCCTCAAGCTAGAAGCTTGAGTTACAATTCTATGTATAGAAAACTTGTTCAGTTCGGAACTTTCTTATTAACAAACAGCAATTTCCATAAGACTATTTACCAGGGAAAAACAAAACAGTTATGTATCCCCGGGCTTCATTGTTACGCCTGTCCTCTGACCAGAGTGTCCTGTCCTATGGGTTCATTCCAGCATTTTATCGGGATGAAACAATTCCCGTTATACGTTTTTGGATTTATCGGAACGCTTGGAGTTGTATGGGGAAGACTGGCTTGCGGGTTCTTTTGTCCGTTCGGGTTAGTCCAGGAACTTTTATACAAAATAAAAACCTACAAGATAAAACTCGCAAAAGTATTTAACTACGGGAAGTATGTGGTACTGTTCGGCGTTGCGATTATAGTCGTATGGATAACCGGAGACCCGTGGTTTTGTAAAATCTGCCCGTCGGGGATTCTTGCCGGGGGCATACCACAAGTGTTAATCGACAAGGAATTAAGACCTCTTCTCGGATGGCTGTTTTATATGAAATATACGATTATTTTACTGGTAATAATAGGGTCAATATTCATTAAAAGGGTATTCTGCAGAACTATGTGTCCGCTTGGAGCAATGTGGGGATTGTTTAATAAAGTTAGTTTTATGAAGCTTGCAGTAGATAAAGATAAATGTATTCAGTGCGGTATGTGTGAAAAAGTTTGTCCTACGGATGTTAAAATGTATGAAGCGGTAGATAACCCGGGAGTAGCAAATACGCCGGAATGCGTAAGATGTTTTAGCTGCAAATCCGTATGCCCGATGAATGCGATAAAGGTTAACGCCACCGGCACTTGTACCCACACTGAAGACAACGTTTCGCCTCAGCAATCGCCAACTCCTGCGAACTAACCTGTTCAACTTCTTTGAAGTTTTTCCTATCCTTAATTAGCGTTAAATCAATTCTCTTTTTCTCGCCCGGATTTTTTTGAGTCCATGCCGCATCGGGTAAATTAGCTGGAGTATAAGTTTCAACGAAACTTAACATTTCTTCCAGTTTGGCTTTGAATCCACGCAAATATATGTCAATTTCTTTTGCGCCTCTTTTGCCCATTACTATAGCTTCTATGGCTATACGGGGTCCCGTAACAAAATCTCCACCTGCAAATACATTAGGAAGCGGCGTCTTTGAGCTTACGTTGTGAATATCTTTTGTCCTGTTGTTCGGGATTTGAATTTTATCCGCAAAGGAAGCTTCTCTTGTTTGTCCGATAGCGATAATTATGTTATCACAATCAATGGTCATAGTCGTTTTTTCATCAAACACGGGTTTGAAATTACCTTTCTTATCAAAGACGGAAGTACATTTTTTAAACTCAACTTCTGTCACTTTCCCGTCTTTTTCTATTATTTTTTTAGGCCCCCAGCCGTTGTTAATTTTGATTCCTTCGTCCAGACTTTCTTCTACTTCCGGAGGGCAGGCGGGCATCTCTTTCCGGGACTCAAGGCATATTAAATTAACTTCTTTTGCGTTTAATCTGAAGGCGGTTCTTGCTGCATCAATGGCAACGTTTCCTCCTCCGATTACGAGAGTTTTTTTATTAGCAAAAGATTCGAATCCGGTAGGATTGCTTGGTTTTGTTGCTTTTAAGAAATCTATCCCGTAATAAACTCCCGATAAGTTTTCTCCTTCTATGTTAAGTTTTTGGGCAATACCCGTCCCCGTAGCTATAAAGACGGCGTCGAAATCTTTTGTTATCGTATCGAAAGAAACCTGACTGCCGTCAGGCAAGTCATCTTTCCCGACTTCTGTTCCCGATTTTATTGTAATACCGGAATCTTCAATTAGTTCTGTTTCCTGCAAAAGGACATCTTTTGGCAGTCTGTATTCAGGGATGGAAATTCTCAGCATCCCACCCATTTCTTTTTCTTTTTCAAAAATCGTAACGGCGTATCCTTTTTTTCTTAGCTCGTAAGCGCAGGTAAGTCCTGCCGGTCCGCCGCCGATTACGGCAACTTTTTTAGATTGTAGATTTTGATCTTTGACCTTTAAGATAGGAGTAATGCGAACGCTGGTGCTTGCATACTCGCTAATGGCTCTTTTAAGGCGTCTTATTGCGAGTGGGCTTTCAATGCCTTTTCGCGAACATTTCGCTTCGCAGGGAGCAGGACATATCCTGCCGAGTGTCCCAACAAAAGGAGTCACATTGGCAATAACTTTATATGCGTCGTCGAATTTATTATTGGCTAAAAGCGAGACATATTCCGATACTCTAACATGTGCAGGGCACCCGTCTTCGCAAGGAGAAGAAAGATAAAAAGGACCTTTATATGCGTCTATTATATTGGCAACCCAGATTATAAACCATGCGAATAGAATTCCAATAAACCAGGGGTTGAAACCTGTCCATATCATTTTGAAAAACCATATTGACAGGAAAAATAACAGGAAGATAAAAATTCCTGCGCCCCATCTTTTTCTGTATAATTGACCTAATCCCGGAATAATAGAAAGTACACCTGCGATTAATCTTTTTTTCATTTCCATACCCCCGCTATTTTTTTGCCACAAAATTTACATTTACCGTTAACCATTATATCGTTTTCCATTACATAATATCCTTTACGTTTTATTACTATTCTTCTACAACTCGGGCAATAAGTATTTTCGGATGCGTTCCCCGGTATGTTTCCTATGTATACGTATTTTAATCCTGCTTTTTGGGCTATCTTGCAAGCTCGTTCAAGTGTCGTTACGGGTGTAGGCGGAAGGTCTTTTAATTTATACATAGGCCAGAATCTTGAAAAATGTAAAGGGACATCGGCACCCAAACTATCGCGTATCCATTGGCACATTTTTCTTATGTTTGCGGAATCGTCATTTTTTGTCGGGACGATAAGGTTCGTTATTTCAAGCCATACCCCTTCTCTTTTTAGTATTTTCAAACTCTGTAAAACCGGCGCCAAACTACCCAAACACATTTCCTGGTAATATTCTTCCGTGAATCCTTTTAAGTCTATATTGGCGGCATCGAGATATTTACATAGCTCTTTTAATGGTTCGGGGTTGATATATCCCGATGAATGCATTGTCGTTTTAAGTCCTGCTTTGTGAGCAAGTTGAACGATGTCAAACATATACTCGTAAAAGATGGTAGGTTCGGAGTAAGTAAAAGCAAGCGAAAGACAGCCATTTTCTTTTGCGGATTTTACGATTTCGTCCGGCTGCATAGGAATGTTAAGAGTATGTTCGGGCAGGGATTGAGAAATATCCCAGTTCTGGCAGAACTTGCATTTCAAGTTACAACCCGCAGTTGCAATTGAGAAAGCCGTGCTGCCGGGAAGGAAATGGAACAATGGTTTCTTTTCTATAGGGTCTATATTTACTGCGCAGGGCATCCCATAAACCATAGTGAATAGTTTGCCATCCTTGTTTTCCCTGACTCCGCAGATTCCTCTTTGAGCGGGATTAATTATGCAACGCCTTGGACATAAGTTGCATTGAACTGATTTTTTGTCAAGTGCTTCCCAGTATTTTGCAGGGTAAGGGGTAAGTTTAGTTTCCTCGGCAAAGAGTAAAGAAATAGATACCAGAGATAAAACCACAAACAAAAACATCCTTATTTTTTGTCCGCGAATGAACGCGAATTTACGCGAATTTTTCATAAATTAACCTTTTCCATTCAAGTTTGCTGTTACCGAAATTTATTATAAGTCCTAATTGCAAATTAGAGGCTTTTAAATAATTTAAAAGCTGTGATTCTTCTGTAGAAGTAATTTTATTTAATGCTTTTATCTCAACTATAATTTTTTCAAAACAGAAAAAATCGGCAATATACTCTTTTTTTAGAACAATGTTTCCATATTTTATTAGAAGTTTCTTTTGAGCCTCGTAAGGTATTTGTTTATTTTTAAATTCAATTTCCAGCGCTTCTTGATATACCGGTTCTAAGAAACCTCTTCCAAGAATTTTTGATACTTCCATTGCGGCCCCTACAATTTGATAAACTTCTTCCTGAAATATTATATCTTTTTTACATTCGTGTTCATTCGCGTTTATTCGCGGAAGGCTCATTTCTTCTTCTGTTAAATTATGTTTTTTATTAGTTTGTAGTTGTTCGTTCATTAGAATTCTTTTTATTTCAGTATTAACATCAAAGCGCAGAGTGCAAACAAAACAATAGCAGTTGCAAGTTTTACGGGAGCCAGATTTTTATTCATTAAAGCGCCGAGTCTTTTGGAACTCATTCCCCAGTAAACGAATATAAATATAAAAACCAGTGGCGTAACAAAAAGTAAATTATATATCAAAAGATAAAAAATGGCTTTTACTTTTAATGCTGGCACACCAATAATATATGTTATGGTAGGAAGGTATACCTGTCCTGTGCAAATAGTTTCCAGAATTGATATGATGACTCCCACGACAAAAGCAGTCGCATATAAAATAGCGGGATGTCGTTCAATACTTAGTTTATCTCTGATCATAAAATGAATTGTCTTTTTTATGTAATCGGGTAATTGGAGCGCCATATCCGTTGCCCTGCCTTTTCTGCACAACCAATAATCGTATAAGTTTATACATCCTATTATGAAAGCAAAGACCGCGATGGCGTAATATATTATTTTTGACAAAAGGATAAAACCTTCCATATGTATTGCGAGTCTAAGCAATCCGATTCCTATAAGAAAATAAGTAATGAATACGGCTAAAGTAAAAGACAACCCGCACCAAAGTATATTTTTTCGTTTGTATTCTACATAAGCCAGATAGGATATTAAAAATATAAGCGTAGCAAATGCGCAGGGGTTTATGCTGTCAACAAGACCGGCGGCGATTATGGAAAAGATGGAGAATTTTTTAAACCTGTCTATAATGCTGTGCTTTGCATCAACGGGTGTTTGTATCAAATCGGATGGTTCCGCAGGAGACTTCCATGATTTTTTTTGTTCTATAACTTCGTTTAATTCCAATTCTTTTACGATTTCTATAAAGAAGGTATCGGCAAGGAATAAAGCAGGCGTAACCAGTATTAGTTTTTCCGGCACTTTATATTTTTTTGACAGTGTTTCATACAAAAGAATGCTCTGGGAGTCGGCAATGTTAAATCTTTTTATTTCCAAATCTTTATATTTTTCTGAGATTCTTTTTAACGTATGTTCCACTCTTGAACATTCTGAACAACCGGTTTTGTAGAAATAAACAATCACCGCCGAGGCGGGATGTCCCACCACCGCTCCGCCTGAGTCGGTCGCTAAGTGTTTTGTAGAGGAGGGAGTAATTTTAGATTCTTGGGCAGAAAGTAAAGAAAGAGTAGCAAAACACAACAAAATAAAAATATATTTGCTTTTCATTTTAATACTATTATCAAAGCACAAATTACAAACAACACAATTGCGATTATTATTATAGAAGCAGCCGGAAATTTTTTAAATCTTTCTATTATGCTAAATTTTTTATGGGCAGGCTTTTGTATTGAATTACTTGATTTGGTTACCTTGCCGATTGGCAGGTATGTTTTTTTAATAACTGATGTATCGGCAGTGTTTGTTAAACTTTCAGGAACTTGTTTTTGAGTTGTTACGGAATCAACTGCTTTTGATTTTTTATTTTGAAATGTTTTTTTTATGTTAGTGTCCTGACTGCTGTTAGGCTTTCCCTTTTGGTAGACAGGCAAGTTATCAGAACTTGTATCCTTGATTGTGCTGTCCTGAGGAGTGTTTGCCATCAACGAATCCCAGTTCATTGATTTTATTTCGTCTTTGCCGATGAGTGGTATATTTTTCGTCAGGGTGTTATTTATTTTTTCGTGTATAATCATCCCGGGCCAGTCTTTTACGTATATATTGTAATCTTTTTCTATTGTATTGAGGTAGTCCATTCCTGCGTCTGTATCTACGTTATAGGGAGTTACTTTTATGTGATGTTTTTCCTCTAGTTTGGGCAGGATATTCATCACTACCCACTGGCATTTTGGTCAGCCGGGGGAATGGAAAAAGTCTATGCCGGTAATTGAGAGGAACAAAAAATATAAGGGTAGCAACATAATAATTATCTGACTATAAGGTATGGTTAATATCTTAAATGTCAAATAGTTTTTGAGTTTTTATCTTATGTTGTTTTAACTTTAAAAAGCATGAATTATACAAATAATAGATTTTTTTATCAAACCAATATTCTGTTTGATAAGCAAGAAACAATGGAAAGCTACCAAATTGAAGTCAAAGTGATTTCTACTATTCTTTTCTGATTGACTGGTAGCCGTGTTTCTTAGCGCCTTGTCCTTTACTTCATTAAAATCAATTTCCCCGTAACTTTTGAATTTCCGGTTTTCAGACGCACAAAATAAATACCGTTTGATAATTTTTCGGTATCTAGTTTTATGTTATACGTTCCTGCTTTTTGTTCTCCGTTAACAAGCGTTTTAACCTGTCTGCCGCTTAAATCATAAAGTTCCACAGATACCTTATTATTAAACGGTATCTGGTAACTTATAATCGTTGACCTTACAACCGGGTTTGGATAAGCTTTTACATTTACGGACACGTTATAATCTGACGTACTCGTTTCCGAAACTCCTTGTGTTGATACGGTCAAAATCACAGGTTCTTTATATGTACCTTCATCAGGGTCGTTTGACGTGATTCTCAAAGTATCCAGATAAATACCTTCCGCAAGTCCTGCCGGCTGTACGCTCACCAAAACGGAAGACGATTCCCCCGGTGCAAGAGTCATAGTTGTTTTTGACAAGTCAGCAATCCACGGCGCCGTATAAGTTATATTTGATACTGAAAGACTGGTCGGTAGTCCGCCCCTGTTGCACACCCATATTGTTCCATCTTGAGTAGCCGGAGCAGTAACACCAAAATGAGCCAAAGCCGGGTCCCCATAAAGATTGAATGCCATGCAATTAACCCATTTATTCTGCGCTGCTCCCGTTCCCCCCATATAATTTTGACGGCCAAGGTCAAATGCAGGTCCTACTTTTGCATGTGAGACGCTAGTATCTTTAAGCAACTTATTGAAAAAATATTTTTCCATAACATTTGCAGGATTTGTATAAACAGACCTGCTTGCCGCGCATACGCTGACACATCCCTGGTTCAATAATGCTGCTCCCAAATTATTTGTTGTCTCGGGATGTCCTAATAAACAGGACATAAGAAAAGCATCCGCGGGATAATTATCATCCAACGCAGAAACATCCGAAGTTGATAGTATTTGAGGATATACAATTTCACCGTTACTTTCCGGGACGCCATTACCATTGTCCGTTGCCCATACCATACGACCACAGTCTTGAAGCCACCCGTGCGAGTTTAAAGCAAAAATCCCCATTCCATCCCAACGGTTTTTTATGTTTACTTTTGTCAAACTGTCCGTACACGAATAAGTGCTCTTTGTTCTTCCCTGTTTTTCATATAATAATGTAGCAGTTGAACGATTAATAATACTGCTGTTCATAATATCTTCAAGTACGGAAGCCCCGTCAAGAAGAGCTCCTCCGCCACCATCCTGATTGGAAAACTGCAACATCGCACCCGCGCAAAGCGCTTTTGTCTTATATGCGGCATCGGTATTTCCCTCGAAATCTATGATTTTTTGAGTTATATGCGCAATCTTTGTGGCGTCACTCCACGGAATTCTTCCAACATATACTTCCCCGACATAATCAGGGGAATCATTTCCTCCCGTGCCCCCGGAAGAACTCAAAATTTCTCCCCAGTAACTGTCCCCGTCTTTATTCCAGGAACTGGCATCGGCAGTTCCAAGGTCAGAGTAATACAAATCAGTAGCAATAGGATAATCGTAAGCATCTATTGCCCAACTTGGTAAAGCAGTGTTACTCTGGATATAACAAATTCGCATCGGAATATTCGCATTATCCCCTACTATTAACACATACTTTATCCCCCATTGACCTACGGGATATTTTTCTCTTAAAAAATTCCTTATCTTCTGCTGGATATCAACCCCGGTACAAGCACTATTTATAGAATCTTTTGTTACTATGGTTACTTTATAACCTAACGCCGATTTCCATGTTGCAAGTGCTGCACAAGCCGATCGCATCGCAGCCGTAGTTATAATTACGTAATCATACGTCGGTGCTTTCGGTTCTCCCTTATAGGTATACCACTCCTTAGCCTGTTCAAAATTGTAAATAAACCCCATCGCTTCCTCTTCCGCAAGGTTATCCGATGCCAATCTCTTATATTCTGCTTCTTTATCCGCATCGAATCTGTATTTCACTTTAACCTGTAAATTAGATACATAAGTTAATTGCCCGGTTACTGCATTATATTGCACAGGATAAACCGCTACTGTTACAAGGTTGTATTTTCTTAAATTCCCGGTAGACACTAATTCTCCTTTTACTGCAGGATATTGTGTGTTTGATGAATAAACAGCTTGTTTATTATTATTATATTCTTCATAGCAACTAGCAATCTTACTTTTATCATCTCTCATAGGAAAAACAACCGGTGCCGGAGCAATGTTATACTTGCCTGTGAGAGGAACGCTGTTTCCTATTACTTCTACCCCTTCAACCGTTCCTTGCGGTGGGATTGCAAGAATTATAGTCTTGAACGGTAATGCCGGCTTACCGGGCTCGCCCGTTTTATCAAACCCTTTTATATCTATATTATGAACGCCTGCGCTTATTTCTTTTATATCGAAAGCAGGAACATCTACATCAACGGTTACTTCATTTGATGTCCACGAACAGCTCATATATTTATATTCAGGCATATGATAATAATATGATAACTTATCCGGAGTTACATCTATATCTGGCGCTCCTCCTTGCGCCCAATAATAACTATGTGTATATTCGTTATCTGCTTCCGAAGATTCCGTGATAGCCCCAAGTGGGTCAACAACGAGTTTCATTGTATTGGCTCCCACAACAGAAACTGTGCTTTGTAAAAATTTCACCTTCAAAGTACTTCCGGCAGCAAGCGAAGGGAAGGTATACGATTTAATAACTGAATCCTCTCGCATTATCTTGACATCAAAGCTGGAAGTAACGTTCTGGTCACCATTATTGGTAACAGCCCAGCTATAATAGTATGGAGTCCCAGTATATAAAGTATCATCCAGAACCGTATCCTGGGTAACGGAACAAACTAACGGAGCGCTCCACCCGGTTAAAGCAACAGGAGTAAGATTAGGCAGAGCAAAGAGTTTCGCTGAAAATAAAAATATACCAAATATCAAAAATTTAATTTTATTCATAACTCCTCCTAATATAGAACCTTTATTGTGACTTTACTTTATTTATATAAATTATATATGATACTTTTAGATAATATTGTCAACTAACTTTTATTATTTTTTAGAAGCCCTTTGGCGACAGCCATTAGTCCGCGGGTGGATTATTCCGCAAAACGTTACGCCATTTTAATACTTGTCTTACTCAGGAGGAGCAGTTTGGTATAAAATATTTGACAATATTTATTTATTATGTTAACTTAAAAGTATGTCTAATTTTGCTTTTGTTTTCCCGGGGCAGGGGGCTCAATTTGTCGGTATGGGGAAAGATCTCTATGAGAAGTATAACGAAATAAAATCCTTATATGAAAAAGCAAATGAGATTCTTGGTATAGACATAAAAAAAATATCTTTTGAAGGTCCCGAAAACGAACTCAAGGAATCCAAAAATGCCCAGATAGCAATAGTTCTCCACTCGGTAGCATCTTACAACCTTTTAATTCAAAAAGGGGTAACTCCTTCCGTAACTGCGGGACATTCGCTCGGCGAATATGCTGCTCTTATTGCTGCAAATGCCATTGATTTTGACGATGCTCTCCAGCTTGTCAGATTCAGGGGAGAATTGATGTCAAGAGCAGGGGAAGCTAGCCCGGGTACAATGGCAGCAGTTCTTGGAATGCCTGCTGATAAAATAGAGCAGATAATTTCTGAAATCGGGAGTCCCACACTTGTTGTTGCGAACTATAATTCACCGATGCAAACGGTCATTTCAGGCGATATCGAAGGAATAAAAAAAGCGTCCGAGTTATTAAAAACCCGCGGGGCAAAAAGGGTTATGCCTTTACAGGTAAGCGGCGCGTTCCATTCTCCGTTAATGGAATCTGCTTTCAAAACATTTAAATTAGCGTTAGAAAAAATAGAGATCAAAAATCCATCCATTCCTGTTGTTCCGAATGTTACGGGAAAACTTACGTCATCAGCCGAAGAAATAAAAGAAAATTTGGGCAAACAAATTATATCTTCCGTAAGGTGGGTAGATACAGTAAAAAATATTGTTTCTGCCGGAACAACTTCATTCGTAGAATTAGGACCGGGCAAAGTGTTAACAGGTTTAATCAAACAAATCTCCCCCGAAGCCGAACTTACGGGTTTGGAAAACTACTCATAATTTCGTGTCCACACCAAAAAAACTGTGAAACCAACGATTGATTGGGGATTAAAGTTTTTTCATGACGTGTTACAACTGGAAGCGCTGCATTTTGGTTACTGGGAAGGTATTTCAAACAATAGTAACTCCGGACTAAACTTAGAAACTCTCAAGTTGGCGCAAAAAAATTATACCAAACAATTAATAGAGGCCATTCCTGAAAATGTTAAGACATTGCTTGATGTAGGGGCGGGGACAGGCGAAGTTGCGAAAGAACTGGTTTCCAAGGGATATACAGTAGAAGCTGTGTCTCCGGATACTTACCAGTATGAAATTTGTAAAGCTAAATGTCCACAGATGCCTTTTCATAGGACAAAATTTGAGAAGCTTGATATAAAAAAATCGTTTGATGCCATACTTATGTTAGAGAGTTGCCAGTACCTGAAATTAGACCCTGCGTTCAAAAACTGCAAGAAACTATTAAAAGAAAATGGGTACATTCTTATTTCTGATTATTTTAGAAAAGTTAAAGAGAATTATTACAGGACAACACATACGCTGGAAGATTTCTACAATGCCGTGGAGAAAAATAATTTTGAAATTGTGTATGAGAAAGATATAACCGAAGGAGTTTTGCCAACATTAACACTTGGAAAACAATTTTATTTAAATTATGCGGTTCCTGTAACAAAAATAATTACTGGATATTTTTCGGACAAAATTCCGTTACTAACAAAAATTCTTAAATTTGTATTTTCTCCCCAGTTAAAAAAAATTAAATATTATGTTTACACGCATACTCCTGAAAAACTTGATGTTGACAAATTCAGAAAAAATATTGAATATAAAATAATATTATTGAAGAATTCTATTCACTGAAAAACCAAATGAAAAAATCTATTTTTTTGATTATAATAATTTGTTGTCTGGCAGGCTGGGGGACTTATTATCTTGTCAAACTATGTTTTGCCAGAACATATTATAACAGAGGGGTTGCTCTTGCTAAAAATGAATTGTATGAAGAATCAATTAGTTCTTATGAAAAAGCAATCAAATGCGAACCACATTATGTTGAGGCATGGTGCTCAAAAGCAATTTCATTTTTTAGACTTGGCAAATATGACGAGGCGCTTAAGGCGGTTGAAAGAGCAACGGAGTTAGCGCCGGATTACCCTTTTGTATGGAACAGTAAAGCATGGTTACTCGAGACACTTGGACGAAAAGAAGAAGCAAAGGAAGCATACAAAAAAATGGCTGCTTGTAAAAAATCAAGAGCAGCAAAAAATAAAATTAAATTGTAGAAGAGCACGCCTGTTTACTCCGGGAGAAACAATATTTGCTCTTCTTTGTAATAGGAGGATAAAATGAAAACAGCAATCGTTACTGGCGGCGCAAAAGGTATTGGTTTAGCAATTGCCAAAAAACTTATCGTCGACGGAAATAAAGTCATAATTTTTGATGTCGTTCCGGAAGGGGAAACAATCGCATCACAAATAGGTGCAGAATTCAAAAAAGTCGATATCAGCAATCATACCGAAGTAACCACTATTGCAAAACCCCTTGATGTAGACATCCTGATAAATAATGCAGGCATAAGTATAGATAATCTTCTCATCCGTATGAAAGAATCGGACTGGGATAAAGTCATATCCGTAAATCTTAAGGGTGTATTTAACTGTACTTATGCGGTTCTTCCGACAATGATAAAAAAACGCTGGGGCAGAATCGTAAATATGTCTTCCGTTATAGGGATAATGGGAAATAAAGGTCAAACAAGTTACTCCGCTTCAAAAGCCGGGATAATAGGTTTCACAAAATCCGTTGCCAAAGAAGTTGCCTCAAGAAACATAACCTGTAATGCAATTGCGCCGGGATATATCTCAACCGATATGACGGATAAACTACCGCAGGAAGTAAAAGATGCTTACCTGAAAACCATTCCTCTTGCAAGACCCGGCACACCCGAAGAAATCGCCGAACTTGTAAATTTTTTAATTTCGGATAACGCAAGTTACATCACAGGACAAGTAATAAATATCGACGGCGGAATGGTTATGTAGAATTTTTTAACATATCATTCGTTGTAAACTTCTTTATCCAACAGTAATCTCTGGAAACAAAAAAACTTGACAATACACCCTTGCCGAAATATTATTTTTAAGCTGGAAGTCAGGAATGAAAATACTAATCTTATTAAGTCTTTTGTCTAATTTATTCGAACAAACAGACTGGATGGGCGGAAAAGGTATGGAAGGTCCCGTCAATACGTGGGGGACACGATACTACACGGATAATGACAGTATCACCGTTGCAAGCGAAGGACAAATTTCGCTTGTAGCGACGGGATGGAATTACACAAACTGGACTAAACATACCGTAGAAGCAAATCCCGGGATAGAGCCTCATGCGCAGGGGTTACTTCCTGCCGACATAAACAATGACGGCAAAAAAGACCTTGTCGCCCACACCAATGGCCAAGTTGTCTGGTACGAGAACACCGGAAATTGGAACGTATGGACAAAACATATAGTAGGAAATGCAAGCAGTGCCGTTTCTCATACTCCCTGCACGTGGCCTGCAGATATCAACAAAGACAAACAAATTGATATAGTCGTTGCCTCCGACATCGGACTCGGCTGGTTCCAGAATCTTGGAAACGGCGCATCATGGAGTTCTTTTAAACCGGCAAACGATACGACTTCTTATCACAGGTGTTTTACGACTGACTGGGACATGGATGGAGATATTGATATAATAGGAGTACGTAATAATAGTGGGATTTTGACCGGCCGTATATGTTTCTACTTTAATAACGGGGCTAATAATTTTTCATATAATTTCGGGTTAGGTTTCGGAACTGCTTTGGAAGCATGGCGCGTTTACTCTGCCGATTTCAATAATGACGGATACCCGGATATTTCTTCCGTATATAATTATACATATATTTTCCTGAATGACCCGGTAACGCATAAAATTGTTTCGAGTAATTATTACTTCCAGCAAGGTTCTTCCCAACCCGATTTTGATGGAGCATGGGCTGTAGATATAAATATGGATGGCTATAAAGACCTCGTAACCGCAGCTTATTTTGAATCAATGGGCGGACCTACGAATGGTTTTTGGGCGCATATAAACGACGGGACAGGACTTAATTTTACCCGCCAACTCCTTGTCACAGACCCACTGGGCGAATACACCGACGGCGCTATGGCAAGGGATATTGATATGGACGGGAAACCTGACATAGCTGGCGTTTTATCAAAAGTAGGCTGGTTCCGCCAAACAGGAAATTTAACTTTCACGTTATACCCCATAGACGTTCTTCCCACGGATTCTATTTCTCACTGGATTTACGTTGAAGACATAGACAATAAATGCACGCCCGATATGGAACTTCTTGTAACCCGCTGGGGAGCGCATTTAGTTTATGAAAATAATATGCTCACCGGTTTTGCCCCAAGAGGCGAAGTAGTTTCTTCCATACTCCAGTTAAATACGCAGACAAGACGTCTTCAATGGTTTGGTTGGGAAGCCTGTATTCCCGGAGATTCGACTCTTGCTTTTTCCTGGAGAACGGATACTTCGGTTAATGCGCTGCAGGCAAAACCATGGACAACAAAATATTACCCGGCACAAGAAATAGATAGTTTGCCCTTTTCAGGGATGCTGCCCTGTTATAAATACTTCCAGTATAAAGTTGAGTTCCGTCCAAATGCCTCCCCGCTTGATGTTCCGGTTCTTTATAGAGTCTGGCTAAGAGATACGGTTTGCACTCCTTCAGCAACGGAAGAAAAGTCTTTGTCGAAAAACTCTCTTTCATTAAAAGTTTCTGGAAACAGTATTTTGTTAAACATACCATATGACATAAAAGATGTAAAACTCTCTATCTATAGTACTGCGGGCAATCTTGTTAAAACGCTTTACAAGGGCAACCTCTCTGCAAATAAATATACTTTTGTTTCAGAAATCCGTGCAAAAGGGGTTTACCTCGTAGTTTTGAAAACATCTGTTGGTAACAAAACAGCAAAACTTATTAAGTTGAAATAAAATCTTTTTGAATATTTATTGACTAAACATTCTCCACGAATATATTACACTTTATATGAACAAACCTATCGGAATATTCGACTCCGGAATCGGCGGGCTTACCGTAGTAAAAGCGGTTTTAAAAACACTACCCGAAGAACAGATTGTTTATTTTGGCGATACCGCCAGAGTTCCTTACGGAAATAAATCTACGCTTACCATTAGAAAATTCTCCTACCAGATAGCACAATTTCTTGTCTCCCACGATGTCAAATTTATAGTTGTTGCCTGTAATACCGTATCCGCTACTTCTCTGGATTGGCTTACTTCTCACTATTTATTACCGATTATTGGAGTTATCGAACCTGCTGTAGAAGATGCCATAAAAGCGACTAAAAACAACAAAATAGGAGTTATCGGGACAAGAGCAACCATAGAAAGCAACGCTTATCAAAACAGCATATTGCATAAAAGACCGAACGCAAAAGTTTATTCTTATCCTTGTCCGTTATTAGTTCCGCTTGCGGAAGAAGGCTGGTTAGATTCGCCTGCAACTAAGATAATTTTGAATGATTACCTTTACCCTCTTAAGAAAAAAGGCATAGATACTTTAATACTTGGATGCACACATTACCCATTGTTAGAAAACACCATTCAGGAAGTTATGGGGAAAAATGTGACATTAGTAAATTCAGCGGATTCTGTAGCAAAGAAAGTGAAAGCGATTTTACACAAAAGCAAAAAAACTGCTGATGCAAAAATAAAAGCCCCTAATAAATTTTACTTCTCCGATATCCCACGCCAATTCAGCACATTGACAAAAAACTTCCTCGGCGTAAAAATAAAATACATAAAAACTACCCTCTAATATTTATTCTGTAAATATTAGCTATTTAAAAAGAAAGCCCTTTCCAGGAATGGAAAAAGCTTTCTTTTTTTATCTTATTCTTCTGTAATTTACTTATCCTGTACGTCTATCAGTTCTACTTCAAAAATCAATGTTGCATTTGGTGGAATGACTCCGCCTGCGCCTCTTTCTCCATAACCAAGCGCAGAAGGAATAATGAGTTTACGTTTGCCGTTTACTTTCATACCTGCAACTCCTTCATCCCAACCCTTAATAACCTGTTGCGCTCCAAGGTCAAAACCGAATGGCTGTCCCCTGTCTACGGAACTGTCAAATTTTGTGCCATCCTCAAGCCAACCCGTGTAATGGACAAAAACCTTTTTCCCGGACTCGGCTACTTTCCCTGTTCCCACTTTTAAATCTACATATTTTAAACCCGATGGAGTAGTAACAACTGCCGGTTCTCCCACTTTTTTAGGTTTTTCGGAACTACACCCCGAAAACATACAAAGAAAAGATACTGCGCTAACCAAAGCAAAACTTAAATCTTTTATACACATTTTTGCCTCCTAATTTTGCAGTTAACTATGTTTTTTACAAAAAGTCAAACTTTTTCTATTCTCAAAAATAAAATAACTAAAAAGTTGACAAAAAAGAGTTATATTGTTACATTAACGCTATATTAAAGATTTATGAAAAACGCTATTCGTCTACAATGTACAAGGGGGCGGATAGCTCAGCTGGTTAGAGCGTCGGTCTCACATACCGGAGGTCATGGGTTCAAATCCCTTTCCGCCCAGATTAAATAAGTGAAAAAAGACTTACAGGCTTTATGTGGACTGCAGCATATTGACACGGAAATTATCACACGAGAAGCAAGGATAAAAAACATCCCGCTTGAAATAGAAAAACTAAGCAAAGACTTACTCGTAAAAGAAGAAGATTTCAAAAAAAAGGAAGCAGACCTTCAAAAGTTTACCACCAAAACAAGACAATTAGAGCAATCTATTGAAGACGCCAAAGATAAGATAACGAAATATAAATCTCAGTTACTGCAAATAAAAACCAACAAGGAATACCAGGCTATATTGCAGGAAATAAGCACAGAACAGGCAAAAATATCCGCTTACGAAGAAGAAATTCTTGAGACGTTGGCTCAGAATGAAACTCTGACAAAAGAATTTCAGGGACTACGTAACCAGATGGAGAACAACAAAAAAGATACTCAACTTTCTCAACAGGAATTAAACAAAGAGCTTGAGACCGTAAAACAAGAATTGTCAGTCAAAATAAAAGAACGGGTAGAACTTACAAAATCTATTTCAAAGTCTTTGTTTGTTAAATACGAACATATAAAACAAGGCAGACACGGTATAGGTATCGCAGAAATATCCGGTTCCACCTGCAAAGGATGCAATGCCCTTCTCCCACCTCAAGTAATTGCCGAAGTTCAAAAGGGCGAGAAAATCTGGGTTTGCGATTCCTGTGGCAGAATCCTTATATGGCATGATGAGTAAAACAGATGCTTTGTGTTTTCTTTCTCTTTGTTTCAACGCCTGACCTTAGTTTTATGGAATCCGTCCTAGGCGAAGCGATGACGGGCGATTATTTTTTCAACCTCTCCAAATACGAAAAAGCCCTTGAAATATATACATTAGCTTCCAAAGAAAACCCCTCTTCCATGCTTGACAAAAAACTTATTTTGTGTAAGAATCGGTTGAATATGAAACGGGATAATGAAAAATACATATCCGCTTTTAACGCCTTTAAAAAAGGCGATACACTGCTTGCTAAAAATCTTTTCTCCCAAATAAATGATTTGTATTCGCTTGGCATTATTAATTATAAACAAAACTTAATTGACGATGCTTATAATTATTTTTATCAAACAAATAATCTTTACGGCAAAGGATTATGTAAATATAAAACCGGCGATTATAACTCCGCGATAACTTATTTATCACAAGTCCAAAACTCCACGGATGCCGATTTATTTATTGCAGAGGCTTATTATAAACTCAACGAGTTCAAAAATGCAGAAAAACACTACTACGAAGTATTAAAAGATTCTTCCTTAAAACACGATGCTTTATACGGACTTGCCTGGTCTCATTATAAATTGAATCGTTTCTCCGAATCGGCAAATGAATTCGCCAAATTCTCTACTGACTACCATAACGATACATTATGCCCCAAAGCCTTATACTATTCTGCTATGTCCTTTTATTATAACAATAACATCTCAAAAAGTCTGGAATACTTTTCAAAAGTAAGAGACAATTATCCCGGTTTTGAACTTATGGAATCGGTTTATTACTGGCTTGGCAAATTATACTACAGCCAATCAAATTTTCAGGCTTCCCTGGATGAACTAAAACTTTTAATATCTAAATTCCCGGAATCTAAATCTGTTCCGGAATCTTATTTGTTATGCGGAGACTGTTATTACAATATACCAAATTACGACTCTGCAATATGTTATTACAACAAAATAAAAGGCCCCGAATGGCACCTTGACGAGGCAAGATTTAGAATTGAAAAATGTTATTTAAAACTTGGAAAATACTATTCATATATAGACGCCCTATCCAACTTTATACGCAAATATCCCGAATCTCCGCGTTCTCCATCGTTAGCCATTGAAATTGCCCGTTACTGGACAAAAAAAGAAAGGTTCTCCGATGCCATTGCCGCTTACAATAAAATGATTCAACAGTTCAGCTGGTCAAATATTATCAATGATGCCAGATATGAGTTGGCTCAATGTTATTTGCATGTTGGAAAATCTGACGAAGCCATAACTATTTACCAGGAATTGTTACAAACAAGCTTATGCCAAAAGGTTCAACTTAAGATTGCAAACACTTATTTTGAGATAGAAAATTATAATCAGGCTCTTAACGAATACAACACCGTAATTGACAAATATCCAAAATCTTCCGAAGCAAAAGAAGCTAAATTTAAGATAGGCGTTACTTACGAATTATTACAAAAACCAACGGAAGCGCGAAAGTTCTTCCAGAAATTCATAAACGAATACCCCGAAGACACCAAATTGTGGGACATTAAACTGCGAATTGCAAAAACCTACTGGAATGAAGGGTTCATAGACCAATACAAAAAATCTTTACTTGATGTCGACGCGCACGGATCCGTGGAAACTAGCAGGGAAGCAGATTTCTTGCTGGGTAACCTTTATTTTAACGAATCCGATTATAAAAACGCTAAAATCTTCTATATTAAAGCCTCTGACAAGTACGAAAACATCGATTCTAAGGCTCGTGCCTTACTTGGAGCAGCAAAATGCACAGAATTGTTGACAAAAACAGAAGACGCTATAAAGTTATACGAAAGTGTTATTTTATTGTCGCCAAACCCTTTATTAGAAAGGGAAGCAAGTGAAAAACTTAAAAATTTAAGAAGAGAGGATACTAAAAATGAGCAACATACTGCCAACCCCGATTGAAGAAGAAGTAAAAAATTCTTATCTTGCGTATTCGATGAGTGTAATTGTGAGTAGGGCATTGCCGGACGTCAGGGACGGCTTAAAACCTGTTCACCGCAGAATTTTATACGCTATGTATAAACTCGGGCTTGTTCATAATCACGGTTACAGAAAATGTGCAACGGTTGTAGGAGAAGTTCTGGGTAAATATCACCCTCACGGAGATAATGCCGTATACGACACTTTAGTCCGTATGGTACAGACTTTTTCTATGAGGTGTCCGCTTGTTGACGGGCAGGGGAACTTTGGAAGTATTGACGGTGATAATGCTGCAGCTTACAGATACACCGAAGCAAGAATGACCCAAATTGCAGAACTTATGCTTCAGGATATTGAAAAAGAAACCGTTTTATTTAAACCGAATTTTGATAACAGACTTGAAGAACCCGATGTCCTGCCATCAGTATTCCCGAATTTACTCGTTAACGGAACTTCAGGAATCGCTGTTGGTATGGCTACAAACTTGCCCCCTCATAATCTTGGTGAAGTTGTAGATGCATTGGCAGCGCTTATTGATAACCCCGATATTGAAGATTTTTTCCCTTATATAAAGGGGCCTGATTTCCCAACTGGAGCTTTAATCGTAGGCGAAGAAGGAATACGTTCCGCTTATTCAACGGGCAGGGGAAAAATTACACTCAAAGCTGTTGCAGAAATAGAAGAAAATCACAGAACAGCAATAATTATAACTGAACTCCCATACCAGGTCAACAAAGCAGACCTTATCACAAACATCGCAGACCTTGTTAGAAGCAAGAGAATAGAAGGCATATCAAACATAAGAGACGAATCCGACCGTGACGGGATAAGAGTAGTCATTGAACTTAAAAACAATGCCCCTTCACAAATAATACTCAACAAATTATTCAAACACACCTCGATGCAGACAACCTTTGGCGTAATAATGATAGTTCTCCAGGACGGCGTTCCAAAACTTATGACCCTTAAGGAAATGCTCAACGCTTTTCTTGAACACCGCTATGTTGTGGTAAAAAGGAGAACGGAATTCGACCTCAAAGAAAACGAAAAAAGAGCGCACATACTTGAAGGTTTAAAAATAGCAGTCGAAAATATTGATGCAGTCGTTAAAATTATACGTACGTCAAAAACCACTGAAGATGCAAAGAGAGACCTCATCGCCAAGTTTATTTTGAGCGAACCTCAGGTAAATGCGATACTGGATATGAGGCTTGCAAGACTCGTAGGACTTGAAACTCAGAAACTGGAAAACGAATACAAAGAAACCATAAAAATAATCAAAGGGTTGAGACAAATTCTCTCATCCAAGAAAACCATAATGGAAGTAATTAAGGCAGAGCTCTTGAGTCTCAAAGAAAAATTTGCCGATAAGAGAAGAACAAGAATACTTAAAAAAGAACTCAAGGAACTTGACATAACCGACCTTATCGCAAACGAACCCGAAATAATCACGTTAACCGCAAAAGGTCACATCAAACGTTCCAAGCCCAGCGCTTACAGGAAACAATTCAGGGGCGGAAAAGGATTGATTGCCGCCACACTTGCGCCGGAAGACAAGATAATACAAAGCTTTGAAGCCGATACGCATTCGGATATATTCTTCTTAACGAATCTCGGTAGATGTTACAAAGCCAAAGTATACGAACTTCCCGAATTTGAGCGTGCCGCAAGAGGCAGGTCTATCGTTAATTTCCTGCCATTAAAAGAAAAAGAATACATAAAAGTTGCGCTTCCTTTGAAAGATTCAAAGAAAGACGATGCTCTTATTATCGTTACGATAAAAGGATTGATAAAGAAGACAATTATGTCCGCTTATGACAACTTACGAAAAACCGGAATTATCGCCATCTCCCTTAGAGAGGGCGACGAGATTGCTTTCGCGGATATAGTTAAGCCGAAGAATTGTATTCTTATGGTTACGGAAAAGGGCAAAGTAATAAGATTTGACGAATCAAAAGTTCGCGCCTGCGGACGAACGGCGCAAGGCGTCAGAGGAATAAAACTTAAAGGAAATGATAAAGTCATATACGTAACTCCTGCTGCAGATACAAAACAAAGCTTGCTTATAGTAACGAAAAAAGGGTATGCAAAGAGAGTCGTCATAGACAAAATTAGAATTACCAACAGGGGTGGAAGCGGAGTCATTGGAAACAAAGAAGAATTGGCAATGTGTGAACTTGTTAAAGTTGACGAATCTGAAATACTTATTACTACCTCAAACGGTAAAACACTGAGAACTCCGGTAAAAAATGTAAGAAAGATGGGCAGGTCAGCGCGTGGAGTCAGAGTCATAAACCTGGAGAAAACCGATATAGTAGCAGACGTCCAGGTTATCACTGAAGATGTTGTTCCTCCGGCTGAAGATAAAACCAAACCGGCGGAACCACCAAAAGAAAAAGCCAAATAGATTTTCTATTTAGACAAAAGAAGGGCGGATTTTAATCCGCCTTTCTTTTTATTATCCTTTCCCCTCACTTCACAAACTCAAACTTCCTCACAACAACTTCCGCATCCAAACTATCCGATGGCGCTCTCCCGTTAACCAGCCACAAATTAATCTTTACCTTCACATCCCCGGATTCAGGAATTCCATCCTTCGTATAATTCCAAACCTTTATAACATTAGTGCTGTCAGGTATAACATACTTCTCCCCGCATATACTCTGGAAATATACAATACCCTTTTGCCAGTTAAAACTATGAACGGAATAGTTGTCCTGTAGTTTAACATTAAACCTGTACACGTTTCCCAAAACATTCCACGGTTGGACTACAAACTGCCCGTTATACCCACCCGAACCTCCCCACCGCGACAACTCTATATCAATTTCACGATGGTTGTATTCCGCGCTGTCGCTATACGTTGACATTCCTAAAAATACATTCTTGTCCAAACTGTCTACCCTGCTCCCAAGATACAAAATATATCTCCCATACCCGAAACTTTTTTCGGAATTTATTTCCACGCAATCCCATTTATCTTCCCTGCGCGTAATCTTCAAATGCAAATATCCGTCCTTATCAACCCATATGTTTTTTTTAGATTTGGAAAAATAATTGGGGCCCGGTGAGACTAAACTATCAGAAGTTTTTATTATCCAAGTGTATCCCGAAAAAACTAAAGTATCATTTCCCGGGATGCTTAATTTACTACTATCTGCTATATTAGAAACGCTCAACAATAAAAACAAACCAATCACTTGCATAATCTATTTTCGGTCCGCCTCAGGCGGATTACTCCTCAATTACCAGTGGTTAATCCTGTCTGAATTTCCACTTTTCGTGGTTTCTTTTGTGATTTTGTGCTTTCGTGGCAATGTCTTTGTTTTTACATTTTTCTGCTCAGAAATTATCCCTACTTATGACTCTTCGAAAGGGTTTTCGACTCAATCTTACGCAGGATGGTCTTAATCTTTTTACTCAACGCCTGTTTCAACACTTCCTGCGAACTCCATTCTATGATGGCAACCCCCTTGAAATCAAGACAATGCGATGTCCCTTTGCGCGCGGTAAAAATTATTTCCTTGCCAACCGCATACGCAAACCCGATTAAATAATAAAAATTGTGTTTGCTTTCCGTTAAGTCCACAATTATAATATTACTTTTCGCCATCTCTTCCAGAGCAACACTATTGACCTTGTCTTTGCCTACAATCTCGTCTACTCTGACGGGTCTGTATTCGAATTCCCGTATAACCGGCAAAACACTATTTTCATAAGCAGAGTTTAACAACTTCGACTTAAAATCCATTATTACGAACACTTGTTTTTTATCGGGCATAAATGAAAGCTGGAGCAAAGATTTTGAATCTGAAAAAGATTTATTTAACAACGCCGCTTCTATTACTTCCTGCGTGCACTCTTTGTTTCTGAATCTGCGGGATAACAACCTGTCCCCGGTTTTCCTTCCGTATAAAGGATTAATCGTTTTAAATACTTTAAGATAAGACACGGCTCCAAAATTCGCTATCGCTTTATTTTCGCCGTAAGGCGCCACCAGAACGACCTGTTTATTTATGTACGGGATAATTAATTCCTGCAAAAGCTCTTCATACCCGAAATTCGCCCACCAGTGAAAAGCCGTCTCCCCTGTCCACAAAACCGTGTGATAATATGTTCCTCCCTCTTCGGGATTGCCGTTTAAAATTTGTATGATTTGATTTATTCCATCTACAAAAAACTTTTTCAAACTACCTCCTCACTTCTTATGCTCAAGATAATTTATCAACCCGCTTTTGTCAAATTTTTTTAGAATTAAGACGATTTTATTTTTATGTTTGACAAATAGCGTTCTTAATTACATATATAATTATTCTTTAACTTGTAAAATGAAGAAATTAGAAAAATTGAGAGAGGGTAGGCAATGCTTTTATGCCTTGCCTGGATTTGATAGGGCATAAAAGCCCTATCTGCCCCACTTTAAAAAAGGAGGGAATATGACTTTTTTAATCTTTATGTTTGCCGTACTCACTTCAAAGGAAAACACGGAAACGGGGCTGCCTGTTCAAAAACTTCAAATAGTAGGTGATGTAACTAAAGAAGTTATTATGGGCAATATCCCCCGCCCAACAAAAAATAAAATCTTTTCCCAAAATAAAAAATCCGCCGCAGATTGGGCCTTCAAAGATACCTGCTCCTTCTACGGCAGGATAAAAAACAAAGCAGATTATGTCGTAGCGGTTGACTCCTTCGGGCTTCATCCTGTTCTTTCCGATACCCTTACTACCATAGCAAAACAGGCAGTAGACGCATCACCCGAATGGATACGAATCCCGCTGTGGGATAATTTTGCTCTTATGGGCACTATGGGACAAGACGTTTTTGGAGCGCTTATCCTTTCCGCGCCTTCTCTTTACAGAGACGAACTCGCATTTATAATCGCACGAACCGAACCGGTTATTTTGGAACACTATAATACTAACCCTCAAATATTTCTGGATAATGTAAGCCTTATATATAAAAACGATAGCCTGCTCGATTACGTCCGCCTTGTCGAATACTCTGATTATACTACCGCAAAATATAAAATAGCGGATAAAGGTGATGACACTACGGAAATTGAAATTCCGAAAGAAGAATATTACTGGAACGTCGTTCACCCAATCATTACAAATGAAGCCCTTTTCTATGTAAACCCTAAAACAGGAAAAGAAGCCGCTCCCCCAACCGGGGTTTTCTGGAGAGATTATTTGTTTAATTATCCTGATACCTGCCCCGCAACTGTAGTCAGCGTCTACCCCGATCAAAACGATACCATAGTAGCAGGTTTTGTCTCCCCCATACTAAAAGACCTTCTTGCCGGAGAAAAACTTCTATACAACGGCAGAACGGATAACCCGAACGATAATGGCGCTATCGGAATCGTAAATAATTGGATAAGGGATATTCTTGTTTTTAACTCCGGCACGGAAAGACCACGCCAACCCGTAAGAATATTCCATATACATATCGGTAGATGCGGAGAACATGCCGTTATAACTGCCGCCGCCTCAAGAGCCGCACTGATACCTACTAATGACCCTTACGACGTCTGCAGGGACCATACATGGAACGAATGGTACGATACACAATGGCGGGGTTGGGAACCAATCAATAATTACGTTAACTCCACTTCCCACTACGAAGACGATGGATGGCAGTTTAATAACGTTTTCGCCTGGAGAGGCGACGGGTATAATTATGACGTAACGCCTAGATATACACCTTATTGCACGCTTACGGTTATCGTGAAAGATAAAGATAGCTTACCTGTTGATGGCGCGCAGGTCAGGCTGGGATGCGTTTTCTTTGATGACCCGCTGGATTCTTTCCCTTATTTTGGAAATAAAAGGTATACGGATTCTGACGGCAGAGTGGACTTTTTGGTCGGCGATACAAGAGACTACTTTATAAACCTGAAAGCAGGTACCCGTGGTTTTTACCCGGGGGGGGACCAGTTGTACAAAATAGTAACAGGCTCCGTCGCAGGACAACATTATAATTGGTCGCATAATCTCTCGGGAGCTCAACCAAAAGTTTCCGTAACTCAAGATACTTTGTCGGATATGTCGGAATTCTATAAAATAGAAGCCAATTTTGGCGTTCAAAAGGAAATCGTCCGCGGACAAGCCCTGTACGCGTCTCCCGAACTGTCCATTATACAAAGATATGGCGAATACTTTGATGCTGCTAAAAACATAGAATTTTTTATCTGCGATTCTTCAAACTTTGTACTCTATAAAGCAGGTTCCGCTTTCCAGGCTTTTGAAATCGGACGTAACGTGGATTCAGGAGTTGTTAGCTTTATCTGCCCGAAAGGTAAATGGTATGTAGTATTCTCTACAAAAGACTTGGTTGAAGATGAAGAAGTCGTAAGGCTCAACGTACAGCTTTATAAAAATAATACCGGGATTGAAGACTCTCCCAAAAACAAATTCTATTTCAGCATTCTACCGAGTCCTTTCAAAACGTCTTCTTCCATTGATTTTATGCTTCCGGCGACGGAAAAAGTAAACCTTGCGCTGTATGACTTAAGCGGAAGATGCGTGAAGAAATTCATCAACAATGAAATCAGAACCGGCAGACAACAAATTACACTAACCGGTAAAAATATAAAGAACGGTATATACTTTATACGCTTTACCACCGATACCAGAACTATAACAAAGAAAATAGTTAAGATGTAGTTCTTTTGTAGGGGCGACCCGTTGGGGCGACCCGTTGGGTCGCCCCTGTGATTCGCTTTTTTGTCTGTTGACTTATAAGTCCTATATGTCTTATATGTCCTATTAAAAAAAAATGAAACGCTTAAGTTGGCAAACGCGCGCAGCAATAGTCTTAATCATATTATCTGTATTGCTGTATATGATTTTCTTTGCAATTTTCAAAGATGCCAATCTGATGTTTATGTATTTACTCGCGGGACTTGCCTTTTTGCCTATTGAGATTCTGCTAGTTACTTTCATACTTAATAAATTATTAACAGAAAGGGAAAAACGTATCCTCCTGGAAAAAATGAATATGGTTATAGGCGTTTTTTTCAGCGAAATCGGGACAAAACTTATAATTTATTTCTCGGATTTTGACCCCGAACTCGATAAAATAAAAAAAGACTTAATCGTAACCGATAACTGGTCCGAAAAGAAATTCAACGATGTCAGCCTCAAACTTAAAAGCTACGATTATTTTATCGAAAGCAAAAAGATTGACCTGAAAAAATTAAAAACATTCCTGAAAGAAAAAAGAAATTTCTCAATCCGTTTGTTGGAGAATCCAAACTTGCTCGAACACGAATCTTTTACCGAACTCCTCAGGGCGTTATTCCATCTCACGGAAGAGCTCGAAAGCAGGGACTCGATGGAAAATCTCCCGGAAAATGATTACAAACATCTCAACGGGGATATAAAAAGAGTGTATGTTTTGCTGGTTCACCAGTGGCTGGATTATATGAAATACTTAAAAAATAATTATCCTTATCTGTTTTCGCTTGCTATGAGGACAAACCCCTTCGATAAAACCGCATCCCCCTACATAAAATAACCCCGTTGAGTTTTGTTCTTCTCGTTAGAATTTCTGTTATCTGATCCTCTGATTTCCTGATAATCTACCCCTCAGATAGAATTAAAGAGGTAAGAAATATTCACCGCAGAGACGCAGAGCACGCAAAGGACAGAAAGATGCAAGACTTTGCGAATTTTTTATCCGTGTTTATTTGCGTTAATCTGCGGTTAAAATCCCTCTTTGTTGTCCGATGTTTTTTCTGCTATCCTGTCTGCCCGCCTCTGGAGGGTTAATCCTGTCCGTATTATCTGTTTTTCTTTATCTGTGAAAATCCGTGTCTGTTATCCGTGGCTAATATTTCTTTCTGTCTTCTGTTTTTCGTCCTTTGTTTTTTTCCCGATTGACAATTCTATATATAAGATATAAGGTATACATTATTGGGTAGGTAGGGCTTTAATGCCCTACCTAATTAAGAGGTTTCTTATTTAAAATGGAATCACGAATTATAAAACTTTCCGAAGATATAATCGCAAAGATTGCCGCAGGAGAAGTTATAGAACGCCCCGCTTCCTGCATTAAAGAATTAATCGAAAATGCAATTGACGCAGGCGCAACAACCATATCCTGTGAAGTTAAAGGGAACGGAGTTCCCGAACTTAAAGTCATTGACGACGGGTTCGGGATGACTTCCGACGAAATAGAAATCGCCGTCCAACCCCATACCACAAGTAAACTCAAAACCGAAAAGGATTTATTCAACATAAAACACTTCGGGTTCAGGGGAGAAGCCCTCGCTTCCATATGCAAAGTAGCAGAAGTGGAAATCACTTCCCGCGTTGCTTCCGAACCAAACGGAAATTACATAAAAGTGCGGGACGACCAAATACTCGAAAAAAAACCTGCATCAAGAAATACGGGAACGACAATAAAAATTAAAGACCTATTCTATTCTATGCCCGCGCGAAGAAAATTCCTGAAATCCGCACCGGTCGAACTTAAACACATTATAAACGTAATCCAGAATATGGCGCTCGTGTATCCTGATATCGCTTTTACTCTTACGCACGACGACAAAGAAATCATAAAATTTCCAAAATCGGACTTGAAACACAGGATACTTGCAATGCTTGGAAATGATTTTCTTGCCTCGCTTGCTCCCATAGAACATAAAGTTTTGGATTTCGTATTCAGCGGATACTTGTCAAAACCTTTCAGTTTTGCGGAACACCCGAAGCAATTTATTTTCATAAATAACAGAACGTGCAGGGATAGAATAGTAAGACGCGCCATAGAAAACGCATACGCCGTTCCGATGAAAGAAAGGATCCCGTCGTTTGTAGTGTTCCTCAAGGTGCCACCGGAATTCATAGACGTAAACGTTCATCCACGAAAAGAAGAAGTGCGCTTCAAAGACGAATCTTTTATTTATAACTTGATAATAAACGGAATACGAATGGGACTGGGAATAAAAGGTTTTACGGGACAGGAACAATATCAGGTTCTGGAAGAAGCTTTTGACCCGAAGGAATGCGAAGTATGGCAGCTGCATAATTCTTATATATTTGCCCAGACTCCGTCAGGACTACTGATTGTTGACCAACACGCGGCGCACGAACGAATTATGTTTGAAAGGGTAATGAGGGAAAAAGGCACGTCGCAAAAACTGCTTTTTCCCGTAGTTGCAGAGCTTACGGACATAGAAGAAAAGTTCTTGTTGGAATATAAAGATTGTCTTATAAAGTTAGGTTTTGAGATAGAAGAATTCGGGAAAGCTACGTACAGGATTACTGCTATTCCTTCCGTATTAAAGGAATGCACGGTGTCGGAATTCAAGTCGTTGTTGTCCGAGTTGCAGGAGAACGAAGCGATAAGCGAAGACAAATTTACGAATGCCGCAAAAAGGGTTGCCTGCAGGGCATCGGTAATGGCGGGGACTATTATGAAAACGCGGGAAATGCAGTCGCTTCTGGACCAGCTGTTTCATACGAATAACCCATATTTCTGCCCGCACGGCAGACCGACAATAATAAAATTGACAAGAGAAGAATTGGAACGTAAATTCGGAAGATGAGAAGAATATTCACCGCAGAGACGCAAAGCACGCAGAGAAAAGAAAACAAAAATAAAATTGAGGGTTAAAAGACAACAGAATAGAGAGAAAAAAATAAAGAGGGCACAGAGAAAAAGTCTGCGTCCTAAAAAAAATGAGAATAGATAGTCATCCGATAGTGCAGTTCAAAAGAGAAAAGAAAACCACTTTTTATTTTGAAGACAAAGAAATTGAAGCTTATGAAGGAGAGACCATAGCTGCCGCACTTATAGCCGCGGGAGTAAAAGTCTTCCAGCACAGCAAACATCATAACAGGCCGCGGGGGTTCTTTTGCGCAATTGGTAAATGTTCCAGCTGTCTTATGGAGGTCAATGGAGTCCTAAACCAGATGACCTGTATGCGGTTGGTAGAACAAGGTATGCGCGTGAAAAGACAGAAAATATAAGCCTATTTGTAAAATTCTTATCCCTTATAGTTGTATACTAAAGAAAAACAAATGGATAGGTAGGATGACGTCATTCTACCTATCCACTTATATTTTATCTCATTAAAATTAACTTCTTTGTTAGCTTATAATCCCCGGCTGCAAACTTCGTAAAATAAATTCCCGAAGCTAATTTCTTTCCTGCGTTATCTCTGCCATCCCATCTGGCCACATAATATCCCGGCTTCTCTTCCCTGTCTATTAATGCGCAAA
>JAQTXJ010000016.1 GCA_028688815.1 bacterium
ATATCGAAAACATAGTTAAATTATTGACCAGTTTTATAATGCGGATAGACGAGAAAACGAATTTTATACCGTAAGTAAAATATCGTGTAGTAAATAATATTATTAAGGGGAAATATGGGAAGAAGTATTTTATTAGTTGTAGGTATAGTAGTTTCTTTTTTAGGATGTTCTTCTAAATTATCACAAGAAGGAACTCATAAAAAAACTTATGATAATAGCGTTTACAAAGTAAGAGCTGCTCGTTACAGGTGCCCTTATAAAGAGGTTCGAAATGCCGTTTATTCGATAGTTGCGGAACAGTTTTCCATCACGAAAGAGACGGAAGGACATATAGAAGCCGATTATAAACCTGTAAATATACAACAAAGAGTTAGAGTTGTTGTAGAAATTTTAGGAGATAGTCTTTATCGCGTGGCAATTCGTTGTCCCCGCCAGAAAGAGTCGAAGTTAATGGAAAAAGTGCCGGATACTACTAAAACGAGTTATCATCTTGAATATAAAGCGTGGAAAGATACGGAAGATGACACTGAACTTGCGGATAAGTTTTATTATTCTCTTTATGATAGATTAAAAGAATATGAAGTGAAATAGGAGGGTAAAGATGAAAGGATTTGTGCGGATGCTATGTGTTGCAACAATGATGGGGTTAATTGGAAGTTTGGTTATCGCAGAGGAAATAATTAAAAAACCACTGTTAGATGATAATGGTACAAAATATAGTGGAGCAGGATATAGTTCGGATGTGGAAACGCCTGCTAAGAGAGTTCAAATCACGTCAAAACTTAAAAAATCAATACTCGATACTTTAAAAGTGGTTGGTTCGGAAATAGCCACTATTACTATGGGAAACGGCGATAAGATTTATATGAAGTTTCTTCCTGAAGATGCACCGAACACGGTAAAGAATTTTATTATGCTTGCAAACCTTAATTTTTATGACGGGTTGACGTTCCATCGTGTTGAACCGGGATTTATAGTTCAGGGCGGAGACCCTGCAGGAAATGGGACCGGTGGCGCAGGGTATAATATTAAAGCCGAATTTAATTCAAGACGGCATATTTTGGGCACGGTAGCTATGGCAAGGGCAGAAGACCCGAATTCCGCTTCATCACAATTTTATGTTTGCCTGCAACCGATACCTTCATTGGATACTCCCGGAAATAGATATACAGTTTTTGGACAGATAATCAGGGGAATGGATGAAGTAAAAGGAATTCAGGTCGGAGACAAAATTAGAAGCATAAGAGTGGAACCTAAAAGTTTGTCTGAATTACAGGTTATATGTAAGGGTGACCCAGTATGCGCTATATATACTGCACCAATGGTTAAAAGTATAACATTGCCTGACTATCCTGCTTCAGAATCAAGTTCAAAAGGAACGGAAGGTAAAATAAATCTAAGACTTCATATAAATAAAAAAGGAGAAGTGGAAAACGTAAAGTTTTTGCCTTCGGATATGACATATGACGAACCTCATGTAAAGGCTTTAGTTAAAAATTGGGTATTTACTCCTGCTAAGATAGGCGAAACTGTAATAGATGACAATATTAATTTACCGATAGAGTTTAAAGTTATAAACGATAAACAATGTGAAATAAGGTGCGCAAATGAACAAAAACTTATTAATCTCTAATAGAGGAAGTGTTATACCGGCTTCTCCTATAAGAAAACTTATACCTTGTGCAGACGAGGCAAAATCAAGAGGAATAGAAGTTTACCATTTGAATATTGGACAGCCCGATATACAAACCCCCTCGTATTTCTGGAGAGCTATACAGGGATATGGAGAAAAAGTCCTTGCTTATGGCCCGTCTAATGGGTTATTGGCATTACGAAAAGCAATTGCAACGTACTACAATTCATTCGGAGCAGAAAATATAACGGCAGCGAATGTTTCTATAACTACAGGCGGCTCTGAAGCAATATTGTTTGTTTATATAATTCTCGCAGATAAAGGAGATGAGTTTCTTATCCCTGACCCTTGTTATGCGAATTATATATCTCTTGCGGCAATAGCAGAAGTAAAATTGGTCCCAATACTTACGAAAGTAGAAGAGGGATTCCATTTGCCGGAAGAAGAAGAAATTGAAAAACTTATAACACCGAAGACAAAAGGAATTATATTATGTACACCAAATAATCCTACGGGAACGATATATTCAAAAGATGAAATGATGCGTGCTGCGAGAATAGCCGAAAAACATAATATTTACCTAATATCCGATGAAGTTTACCGCGAATTCTTGTTCGACGGCAGGAAACATACAAGCGTATTTAATCTACCGGGAGCGGATGAATATAAAATCGTAATTGATTCTGTTTCAAAGCGTTTTAGCGCTTGCGGAGCAAGGATTGGTTGCGTAGTTTCTACTAATGAAGATGTTTTAAAAGGAGTTATGAGATGCAGTATGTCGAGACTTTGTCCCCCGACAATTGAACAAGTTGGTATGGTTGAATTATACGGAAGAATGGATGATATTATACCGGAAATGATGAAAGAATATGAATTGCGTCGAAATGTTGTTTATGAAGAAATACAGAAAATTCCAGGCGCATTCGCTACTTTGCCGGAAGGCGCATTTTATATGACTTGCAGGTTGCCGGTGGAAGATGCGGAAAAATTTACCCAGTGGATGCTTACGGATTTTAGCGTGGATGGAAAAACTACTATGATTGCCCCGGGTGAAGGATTCTACGTTACACCGGGCAGGGGTAGAAATGAAGCACGAATCGCATACGTTTTGAAAGAAAAAGAACTGCGGGATGCAATGAAAATTCTGCGCGAAGGCATTAAAAAATATCAGACGGAAAATAAGTAAACACTGAAACAATAGCAGTGCGATATATTCCATAATGAGCCTAAAACTTTTTAATACGTTAACCAGAAATAAAGATGATTTTATCCCTATAGTTGAAGGAAAAGTTGGATATTATTCCTGCGGCTTAACAGTTTATAATTATGCGCATATCGGAAATTTAAGAACTTATATCTTTACCGATACTTTACGCAGAGTCCTCGAATATAACGGATACGAAGTTAACCATGTAATGAATATTACGGATGTCGGTCATCTGGCTTCTGACCAGGATGAAGGAGAAGATAAAATAGATAGGGAAGCCCAAAAAACTAAAAAATCTCCTTACGAAATTGCAGAGTTCTATACACAGGCGTTTCTTAAAGATATGGAAGAATTAAACATTCAAAAACCGACTTTAATGTGCAAAGCTACCGAACATATACCCGATATGATTGCATTGATAGAAAAACTTGTAAATAAAGGTTATGCTTATGTTACTAAAAATGCCGTTTACTATGATACTTCAAAATTCAAGGATTACGGGAAACTTGCGCGGTTGAACCTTGACGGTCAAAACTCCGGAGCAAGAGTCGAAGTTGAACCGGAAAAAAGAAATCCGTTTGATTTTGCTTTATGGAAAATCAACCAGCCGAATCATATTATGCAGTGGGACAGCCCATGGGGGAGAGGTTTCCCGGGATGGCACATTGAGTGTTCGGCGATGTCTATGAAATATCTCGGCGAAACATTTGATATTCATTCCGGCGGGATAGACCATATTCCGGTACATCATACCAATGAAATAGCCCAGTCAGAAGGCGCTACCGGGAAAAAGTTCGTTAATTACTGGGTTCACGCAAATTTCTTGCAGATTAAAGATACTAAGATGAGTAAAAGTTTGGCTAATTTTTATACATTACAGGATTTAAAAAATATGGGGTTTGACCCGATGGTTTTTAAAATGTTCGTTCTAATGGCTAAATACAGGGCAGAATTGAGTTTTACTGATGAGGCTTTAACGGCTGCAAAAACGGCATTAGAATATATTTATAATTTCGTTACTCAAATGGGTAATTCGGATGATGCCAGCAAAACTCGGAATGAAACTACCCCAACGGGTAGATTGGGTGACGTCACCCAACCTAGTTATGAAGATTGGGTTAAAGAATATAAGGAAAAATTTCTTGAAGCAATAAATGACGATTTAAATACTCCGCAGGCGGTAGCTATAGTTCTGGAAATTATTCAGGAAGCCTATAAACGAAAACAGTTTGGAATTTATGAGACATTGTTAGATTTTGATAGAGTTTTAGGAATAAGAATAAAAGAGAAAAGAGAATCTACAAAAGAAGAGTTGCCGGATGAAATTAAAACGTTGATTACTGAAAGGGAAAATGCAAGAAAAACCAAAGACTGGAAAAAATCGGATGCGTTAAGAAAACAGATTGAGAGTTCCGGTTATATCCTCGAAGATACCCCGGAAGGAATGCGTTGTAAGAAAAAAGAATGAGCCCCAAAAATATAAAATCTTTAGAAGAGTAAAAATAAAAAATATGAAAAAACGTATTACCATAATTTTTATAACCTTTTTGTTTGTTTTATTTGGCGGAATTACGAATGCAAATCAGCTCGATGTACTGCATCAGGGAATTAAGCAGTATGGTCCGCAAACTATCGGATTAAGTGCCCCAGAAACAAAATTAAATATGCCTATTCATACGAGTCCTTTCGCCTTTATTAAAGATATGGGATTAAAAAGTAAGAACTTGGCCGAATTCAAATTTAATAAAGGCGATTGGGTAATTAGTTCATCTTTTTTAATCACACATGATACTACAATTAATAACAATATTGTGTTAATCGGGAATGGACAGCTTATTGTTCGCAGTTGTTCTCTTTGTGTAAAAGGTTGTATATATTCAACACAAAGTTCTTTATTTTCTATAGACAGTGGTGTGTTAGTAATGCCCCAGGAATATGTATACCAGTTTGGATTTATCTCTATAGACTCTTCAAAAATAGAGATAAGACATTCAACATTAAATTCCTCTAATTTACCATTAGGCGCTGGTGTGGGTGGTAGTTTAGATATGACTTTAAGTGGTGGTTCTTTGATATTTGACAGTGTGCATATGGACAATTCATTTGTTTCTTTTGGTATAATGGGACATAATAGTAAAATTAACGTGAGACATACAAATAGAGCGGGAGAATTTGTGATTATGGGGGATTCTGCCAGCGTTCATATTTCTCATTCCGATAGTATAATCGTATGGATTGGATTTCCGCGAGGGTCTTCAGGAAAACTTTACGGAGATTCTTTGAATGCGAATAAATGGATTACCCATTTCTCTTATCCTGATACTACTTGCAAGAGGATAAACTATTCTTTTGTGCTGGACAGTCTTGCCGGACTCAGGCTTGGTACTATGACAATGGATAGTACTAACGTGGATTTGTACAATATTGACGGAATTTTTGCCGGAAATATTTTTGAAATCCCTTTAAATGATACAATAACAGGACTTGTAGATTACTCGGAATACAGTGATTTTACTGCACCGATTCCCGGAAGAACATATCATCTTGTAAATTCATCGGTTAATGCATGGAATTTGTATTTTAACGCCGGTACCCAGCTTTCAATAAAGGGATCCATTTTTGGAGAATGCATTTTAAGTGATTCGGCAAAATCTACGTTTACAAATGCGACCTGTGATGGCGCTGCAGGACATATCGGGACATCGTCAGATTCTTTGCTTGTTTGTTTTCTTACTTCTCTTTATACCGATGCCGTTATGGACGGGAAGTCCTTGTCTATGATGTTTTTAACTTCGATGAGCGGAAATGGGCATTTAGTCGCGAGAAATATGGCAACCGTGGTTTTGTATAACACTATTCTTCCTAATCCGATAATGATTTATGATTCGGCAACCGTATTGGTATCTGCTTTATATCCTACTTCACCGGCTTATACTAATGACAGTATCCTTATCCGCGGGAGTGCAAATATGGTTAAGGGACCATCCTCCCACTTTAATTTTGAAGGCTATAGAGTTGAGTATGCATCTGCAAATAACGCTTCAGCTTTTTCCCCGATAACCTGTAAAATAACGACTCCTGTAGACAATGGTGAACTCTGCAAATTTTCGACTTACGGGGTAAATGCCGGAGTTTATATAATCAGACTATGGTATTTCTTCTCAACTTTTGGCACTAAGGATAGTTTTAATTTCGATAATTCAATTTATTTAAACCGGCAAAATGTGGCTGAAGATAAAACACTTAAAATATTATCGTTTTCTGTTTCGCCTGGCTTATTCAATAAACAAGTTAGTATAAATTATGTCATTCCAACCGCGGCAGAAATAGATTTATCCATATATAACATATCCGGAGAAAAAGTGGAGACAATTGATAAAGGGATGAAAAACTCAGGCGAATATACGGTTAAATGGAACGGTAAAAAGTTTGCTAACGGGACTTATTTTTGCAAGCTAAAAACAGGAGACAAAATCTTGCCTGCAAAAAAAATGGTGCTGTTGAAATAGAAGTTTTTTTCAACGACAGATTTGTATATACCTCGAATTTTAAAAATTTATTCCCCAAAAGATAACTTCAAAATTAGCCCAGCGGAGCTGGATATCCGCCTGAGGCGGACTAAAGGCTAAAGCCTAAGGGCTTCTAAATTATTGTTATTTTTATTGGAGTTCCGATAAATCCAAACTCTTTCCTGAATTGAATTTCAAGAGTTTTTCTTGTTTTATAGTTTGTGAGTTTTTTGTTCTTGGATATTATCCTGATGGCAAATGTAGGCGGCGCAACGTCTACCTGGGATACTTTTATTAACTTTAATGCAAGAGTAAATGTTCTCAATTGTTTACGGGTAAGTTTTAAACGACAGTTTTCCGCAACGGTAAGGGCTGTCTTAATCGGCTCATATAAATCGGTTTTATTTAAAGCAGATAAATACGTAATGGGAACAAATTTTGTATAATTTAGAGTCTTTTCGCTAAACCCAATCCCGAGGTCTTTCTTGTTTGCCGCTATTACAAGCCCTTTCCCGTATTCTAGAACGGTGTTAATAATCCTTTTGTCCTGGTGGGAAATTTGGTCGCTGGCGTCAATGAAAAGTATTGCGACATCACATTTAAGTATGGAAGCATCAGTCCTGACTGACGAGTAGTATTCTATTTGAGAGTCAAATTTTGTTCTCCTTCGCAGCCCCGGAGTATCAACGAGTACAAATTCTTTGTCTTCATACTTCATAGTCACATCTATTGTATCAACGGTAGTGCCTGGATGTTCGTCTACGATAACCCTTTTTTCGTCTAAAAGGGCGTTTATATAAGTAGATTTCCCGACGTTAGGTTTTCCGATAATGGCAAAAGTGGGTAATCGGGCATCGGCGGAGGATGGCGACTTATCTATGTATTCGGTTATCTTATCCATAAGCCCGGATACGCCTGTTCCCTGGATTGCGCATATTTCTATTGAAAATTTGAAGCCGAGTTTGTGAAATTCCGCGACTTCCGGTATTCGTTTGTTATTATCGACTTTATTTATAACAAGTAATATTTGTTTGTTTAATTTCCTGAGAAATTCCGTTATCTCCAAATCTATCGAAGTTATTCCCGTTTTTGCATCTACTACAAAAAGTATAAGCGTAGAGGAATTAATGGCGAGTTCTACCTGCTCTTTTACTTTATTTTTAATGGTGCTAGGATCATTCGGAAGATACCCGCCCGTATCTACTAAAAGAAAATTAAAGTCGTCTATTACAACTTTTTTGGCATTCCTGTCTCTTGTAGTTCCCGGAGTAGAATCCATAATGGCAACTCTGCCACCAACAATACGGTTAAACAGAGTAGATTTGCCTACATTCTCTTTTCCGATTATAGTTATTATAGGAAGCATTTATTTCAAAATTCCATTACTTTTACAGGGATCATTTATAAGTTATAGGTTACTTCATTAAAATCAATTTTTTCGTTTGTTTGTCCAGCAGAGCTGGATAGCGACCTCTAATCGTCCGCCTGAGGCGGACTCAAGAGTCTGCTATAATTCCTTGCTTTTATTTCATTAATATCAGTTTCTTTGTTTCTTTATATCCTTCGGCTGCGAATTTTGTAAAATAAACACCGGAAGCCAATCTTCGTCCGGCATTGTCTCTGTTATCCCATTTAACCGTATAATATCCCGGTTTTTCTATCCTGTCTATCAGCGTGCAAACTTCCCTGCCGGTTAAATCATATATTACGAGAGAAACTTTACTCTGAGCCGGGAGTTGATATCTTATAATTACCTGTTTCTTGCACGGGTTTGGGTAAGCGCCGGGAAAGGCGAAAACCTTTGGTAAGCCGCCTGTTTCTTCTATCCCGACATATATAGAAGCTTCAGAGGAATAACTGGATTCATTAAAATTATTGTCCAGGACGGTATAAACATAATACCATGTTTTTCCGTGAGTCATAGTTGTGTCGACATAAGGAGTATCCGTTATTATTTTTGAATTAACGAGCGTATATGGCCCGCCTGATAAAGTATCCCTGTAAATGTTATATCCAAGCAAATTTACAATGTTTGAGTGATGCCATGAAAGTTTTACCCCATTGGATACATTTACGGTTGTAAGCTCTCTTGATGCGCTTCCTGCCGTATATACCTTGAAAGTACTCCGCGTATCCGTGGGAATAGGAAATAAAAACGAATCATCATAAGTGTCCGCAACTCTTATTCTATAAGTGGAATCCAATATCATTTCGTTTATGTCGTATTTACCGGTCCAATGCATTAAATCAGTCCACATTCCATCAACTTTATATTTTGATAAGTTAGTGTCAGGTGATTGAAAACTAACAGGTCCGAAAGTAACCATCGGAGGGATGGTTATATTCATTGGGTTGCTGAAAGTAAGATGCACGGAAAGCGTTTCTATCCCTACGGGATTGGGCGATACTTTAATGCTGTCAAGATATGGCGGGGCAAATGAATAGGGATGAGTCAAATAAGGTTTATAGGTTACTTTTCCATAAGTTTCGTCATCAGTGCTGTCGTATATCAAACTGTCAATTTTTAATGTATCCGCTGTTCCCCACCAGTTGGAATCCGCCGCGATGGCATTTGTACTAACATTGTACACTGCATAACCGGTAGCAAGAATATTATTATTATGAATACTGCCGCCGCAGTTGCCGGAAGCATATATTGCGGAATGAGTAGTATCAATTATCGTGTTGTAACTTATTGTGGGCGAAGCTCCATAATTCCAGATAGCTCCGCCATTTCCGGCAGAATTATAGGCAAAGATATTGTGGCTTATTATTGGTGTCCCTTGAACACCAAGGCCGCCGGCGTTATTGGAGATTGAATTATAAGTTATTACTGCCGCTCCCATAGTTGATACAGGACCGGAATTATAGGATATTGTGTTGTAACTTATCACAGCCGAACCACCCCCAAATAAGGCGGCACCGGAATTATGGGAAACTGTGTTGTAAATTATTACGGGTGAATTATTAGCAGTGATGCCCCCACCGTGCGTATAGGAGACCGTGTTGTAACTTATCAAAGCCGGACCATTAGTAGCTAAACCAGTCATTTCATTATGAGTAATCATATTATGGGTTATTATGGCGTCACAAGTATCTACTGTATTAATGCCCGGGCCTGCATTATATGATATCGTGCTATACCCTACATAAAGAGAATCACCTTCACAGTTTATTGCAGACGTCTGCCCTGAGTATTCAATCCTGCAATACTCAAATCTCCCTTTTGACATAGGTTTGAGCCATAAATAGCCCCACTTCTTAGCAGTATCTGGACTGTTTCTTGTAAATATAATGGAATCCGTTGAAGTGCCGACGGCATTCAGAATCCCCTGTATTACTATTGTTTTAGCTGAATCAAGACGGATTTCCGTGCCCGGTTCTATATTTAACGTTATTCCGGAATTGACCGTAATTTTCCCTGTAACGACATAAGTTCCACGTTTCCATGTGGTGTTTGTTGATATTGTTCCGCTTACGTTTTTTGTATTTGCTGTCCCGATGGAGAGTTCAAGCGTATCCTGATAAATCCCGCCATTTGCGTTTAAATATAAATCGAATAAAACGTTATGTTTTGGACAACTGTCGGATACTATAAACTTAAACATATCTCCGGTGTTTGCTTTCTTCTCGCGGGCAAGAATATTGCCGAAATTTGCTAACGAATCTATAACGGTAATATCAATATCATCCGTATGTAAAGTCGCTGTTATATTGCTTGCATCCATTCCTTTATTCTGGAGCACGACAACTAAATTTATCGTATCTCCGACAGAAGGAACCACGGTTACACCTTTTAAATCCTTTGTGGTATCACTTATAACGGCTAAACGTGTTTTTAACTCTCCCGTGAGCGCAAGGTATGCATTCAATCTCCCGCTTCCTATTTTACCTGCATAAGTTGGGTTTAATGTATCTATCTTTTCGGTATTATTCACAATCATATTCATTATTGCTCCTGCCGAGAAAGTTGGCTTATATGAGGCAATTAATCCGGCAACCCCGGAAATAAACGGTGCCGCACAAGAAGTTCCTGTAAATCTTTCATAGCTATTCCGTGTTGTGTTATAAATTGCAACTCCCGGGGCTGATAAAGAAACCCAGCTCCCGTAATTTGAACCGTCCCATTTTTTGTCGTTGCTGTCAGTTGCCGCTACTCCAAGAACCATCGGGAAACAGGCGGGATAAAAAGAATCTGATTTTGCATCATTTCCGGCAGCCGCTACGAGAACCGCTGTCGCATAAGCATTGGTAAGAGCATCTTCCCATAATGATGAATACTCATATCCGCCAAGACTCATATTTATTACCTTTGCTCCGCTGTCGGCGGCATAAGTAATACCCTGTGCGACGTTTGAATAAGATCCGCTGCCATTGTTGTTTAAAACTTTTATAGGTAAAAGTTTGCACTTCCAGCATACCCCGGCTACTCCGAGACTATTATTTGTAACTGCCCCGATTGTCCCTGCGCAGTGAGTTCCGTGTCCGGTACCGTCATCTACGTTACTATTATTATCGACAAAATTCCATCCTTGGTCTATCAATATATTTCCTGTGAGGTCCGGGTGAAGAGTGTCTATTCCCGTATCAAGAATTCCTATAATGACGGATGAATCTCCCGTAGTTGTATCCCACGCGGCAGACGCCTGGATTTTTGCCAGTCCCCACTGCTCACCCAGATATGTATCATTTGGTGTGGTACAAGCATGTGCGATATAATCCGGTTCGGCATATACTACCTGTGGTATTTTCTTGTATTCTTTTGCTGCAGCAAGAACATCCGTACCTTCATTGATACTCAAAATGTAAATGTTTGAAAGAGAAGGAACTGCTACTGTCTTACCTTTTATAATTACTGTCTTCTTTATAGATTTATGGTTTTCAAATAGTCTGGTTGCCTGTCCGATGGAATATTTTTCATTTAACTTGTCGATAGCTTGTAATCCGGTAGTAATATTACCTTTTTGATTTAAAACCGTAACTCCTTCTTTAAATTTTACAATAATCCTTCCTTTAATAAAGTCTTGAGCGAATATGGTTGTACAGTTAAAAATAATTAAAATACCTGCCGTTACTGAAAATCGAAGCGAGAAATTCAATCTAGCCATTTCAAAATTTTTTTTCATCTTTCTCCTGTACACGGTTAAATTGTACCTACATTTATGATTTAACATTAAGAATGAATTTCTTGCTCTTAACTGAAAATTATAATTTGTATCCTATATTTCTGAGGAATTGTTTTCTTGTTTTTACTGCATCTTCGTCTTCCACTCCTGCGGGAGATTCACCGTCTACGACTCCGATTATTGCATGCCCCTGTGGCGTTTCTGCAATAATAACCTGCACGGGGTTAGCAGTGGCACAAAATATCGTGCAGATTTCCGGGATGGATTTGATTGCCGGGAGAACGTTTATAGGAAAAGCATTCTTTAGAAATATTATAAAAGAATGTCCTGCTCCTATATTCATTGCGTTAGTTTGGGCAAGTTCAATTAAGTTTTTATCGTTTCCGGAAATTCTAACAAGTTTTGCCCCCGATGCCTCACAGAATGCAATGCCGAATTTTCCGGTGTGCTGGATACTAATGTTTCATGAAGGTCTTCCACTGTTTTAATGAAATGAGATTGTCCTAGTATGAAATTGATATCTTCAGGTTTATCTATGTTTACGAGTTTGAATTCCATTTTATTTCTTCTTGTCTTTGGGTAAATCGCGTTCCCATGGTCCGTCGTATTCTGCGTCAACCGTGCAAATTGCACGCATTGGCTTTTCGCGGGTTTGCTCCTCGTATACTTGAGCGACAAGTCCGGCTACTCTGCCGAGGAGGAAAAAAGCTTTTCCGAGTTTCCAGTCAAAACCCATATCGGATACAATAGCGGCAATGGCCCCATCAACGTTTATAGGTAATGGCTTTTTTAGCCCTTTGTTTATTTCGGTTTCTATTGCTTTCATAAGAGCAATATGTTGCCCTGCTATTTTGAGTTCATTGGCAAGAGCAAATAATTTTTGTGTTCGCGGGTCGCAAGTATGAATACGATGTCCTACGCCGGGCATTCGTTTCCCTTTGAACTTAAGAAATTCAAGAAGTTCTTTTGCGGCTTTTTCAGGTTTACCTTTTGGAGCCCATTCCTGAAGTAACCTGGCGCTGTTTTCAATCGCTCCACCGTGAACATCGCCGACTGCAAGGATTCCTGCGGCAACGGCTGTAGGTAAAGGAACGCCTGCCGATGCAACGATTCTTGAAGCGAGAGCTGTTGGTGGCGTTACTCCGTGGTCAATACTGGAAGTAAGTATGGCGTCAAGCATTTTACCTTCAGGTTCGCTGGGGAGTTTACCTTTCAGCAAGAGAAATACCACATTAGAGAAAGAGACGTTTCCGATTAAATCCTCTTGCTTGTACCCGCGGGTAACGAGGTGATTAGGTTCTACTTTCGTAATTCCTGTTTTCCACATAGTTGATAAACTAACCGTTAAATATGAATATGTCAAGAAAAAGTGTTAATTGTAAAAAGTACCGCCAAAGAAACATTTTAATTGACAGTTGAGGGAAAAGAAGGTAGTTTTACATCATTAAAAAACAGGGGGAAATATGGTTAATAAAAAAGTATGTTTGATTATCAGTATTGGGCTGTTAATATCTTCAATTAGTAGTTTGGCAACTGCCCAACAGTTGAATTCTGTTATGACATGGGGTTCGAATGAATATGCACAACTTGGTAACGAATCGGGTTTCAGCAGGGAATATGCTGATACCGTTGAAGGAACGTCAGGTGCCGTTTCAATTTCGGGCGGCGGAATGCACTGTCTTGTTGCTTTATCAAATGGAACTATAAAAGCATGGGGAACTAATTCATCAGGACAAGTAGGTAACGGAACGACTGATGATGTGCTGTCTCCGGATTCAGTAGTCGGTATAAGTAGTGCAGTAAAAGTATATGCCGGTTATATGCATAGTATTGCTTTATTGTCGGACAGTACTATAATGGCTTGGGGGAGTAATAATTCAGGACAGTTGGGGAATGGAACAACTGTTGATACATCAATACCTGTTTTAGTAAACGGTTTAAATAGCGTTGTGGCAATTGCAGTAGGTGAATTACATAGTCTGGCTTTATTGGCAGATGGAACAATAAAAGCATGGGGCGATAATACCTATGGACAGCTTGGGCAGGGAACAATAGATAGCGCCGGAATAGATACGCCGGTTACGGTATTAGGAATAAGTAATGCAATTGCTATTGCTGCCGGAGATAGACACAGCCTAGCTTTATTAGCGGATAACACTATACAAGCATGGGGATGGAACGCAGGAGGACAGTTAGGAATCGGGACTACTAAAGATACAAGTTTGCCGGCTACGGTAACAGGAATAACAAATGCAGTAAAAATTGCTGCCGGTGGAAAGCATAGTTTTGCTATTTTAGCAAACGAAACAATAAAAGCGTGGGGAGATAATACTTATGGGCAACTTGGAATTGGGGCTGCATATTTAAGTAGTGATACGGCAGTAATTGTGCCGGGCATAAACAATGCGTTAGAAGTTGATGGAGGATGGCATCATAGCCTTGCGTTATTATCAGATGGAACAATGAAGGCTTGGGGTGATAATACTTATGGACAACTTGGTGGCAATGAAATTATCGGAGAGAGAGATACTCCGGTTGTTGTTGTCAGAGTTGAAAATGGAATAGCAATTGCTGCCGGTGATGAGCATAGCATGGCGCTTGGAATAATGAATGCGGTTGAAGAAAAAAATGTAGTTTGTAAATGTATAGGCGTATCTCTTGCGAGTTCTATGGTTAATAATAATATAGAACTCTTAACGACTGCGAGACAAAAATTGGATTATAAAGTTTTTGATGTGTGCGGAAGAGTTATGTTAAGTGGAAATAATATGATAGTAAAGGGAAAACTAAATATAAATGCATCTCAATTGAAACAAGGAGTATATTTTATTACGGTTAAAACACTAACGGGAAATACACAGTTTAAACTGGTAAAGGTCTTGTAGAAAATTGTTGGCAATAATATAATAAAATGTTGGATAAATTGGGATGCCAGGTATTGTTTGATTTTACGGATATTATTGATGCCGTTGAATTTGTTAGAGAAAAAGGCTTTAAATGCATAGAAATTAATCAAACAAATCCTGCATTTTTTCCCGAAAAATATTCTCCCAAACAGAGAAAAAAGCTTAAAGATAGTAATTTCCCGATTCTCTTTCATGCGCCGGAATCATTATCTTTGTTCAATTTACATAAAAATGTTTTGAATGAGATATTGGCAAGAATTTATGAGGTTATTGATTTTGCGGGTGAAATAGGAGCTAAAGGAGTTACTTTACATCTTGGAGCGGCTTTTACTATTAGTATAGACGGTAAAGCTGTCCCTATCCAGGATATATTGACTTCTGAATACAAAAATACGCTGGAGTACGCATTAAAACAGTTAATAGAGTATGCAAAGGGAAAAGTCAAATTGTGTATTGAAAATACCGTAAGCTTCAGATATGATATTTCACAGCAGTTATTAAAAGAACTGTTAGCTGAAAACTTATGGTTGACGTGGGATCTTGGTCATACGAATAGGAAGGGAAATAAAATTATAGATGAAAAATTCTTTGGCGAGTTCGTTAATAAGGTGAATACGGTTCATATTCATGACAATAACGGGTTAGAAGATGAACATAAAGTCCCGGGAACGGGAATATTAAATTTTGAACATTATTTTAAGATATTAAAACCTGTGAAACCCTATCTTATATTAGAAGTAAGGCCAATAGAGAAAGCGCTTGAAGCATTGGAGTCTATAACTCCTGTATTAAAGAAAATTTAAAATATATAAAAAGTGGTTGACAAAATTAGGTTTTGATAACACTAAGTTAAATAGAAATATAGAAAAAGGTTATTTTAAGTAAGGGGGGGAAATGTTAATTTTATTATTGATATTAAATACGCAGTTGCATGAACAAACAGACTGGATGGGGGGCGATGGATTAAAAGGTCCCGTAACTGATTGGGGAACAAGGTATTATACAAGTGATAGTATTACTACAGCAACAGAAGGGCAGGCATCGCTTGTGGCGAATAGCTGGGATTATACAAGTTCTGGATGGATAAGGCATGATTTGGACACTAATTATCAAATAGCACAGCATACACAGGGATTTATGCCGGGAAATATAAATGGAGACAACCTTCTTGACCTTGTTGCGTATGTCGTAGATTCAATATGGTGGTACCAGAATAATGGCAATTGGAATTATATAAAACATTTAGTTGGAAGAGCAGTTGCGGGAAGCTCGGATGCGCCATGTGTTTATGTTGCGGATATGGATGGGGATAAGGATGACGATGTGCTTGTGGCTACAGCTTCTGTTGGACTTGGATGGTTTGAGAACCAAAATAGTGGTAATACATGGGTATATCATTCTATAGTTAGTGGTTCGTATCATAGGGTTTGTGTGGCTGATGTTGACCGCGATGATGATATGGATGTAATTGCGGTAGACAATGCGCGTAGTGTACAGAGAGGAAATATATATCTATTTCGTAGAACAGGCGCGACAACATTTTCTAAAGAGACGATAAAACAATTTCAGTTTTTTGACCCAGATCAAGCATGGCGTGTATATACTGCAGATTTCAATAACGATAAATATCCTGATATTTATGCTGTTGGAGGGCACGCATATGTATTCTTAAATAGGGGAACAGGTGGCCCCGGTCAATTTGATCAAACATACTGGCGTTCAGATATGGGTGGAAATCCAAATGTTGACTGGGATGGAGCATGGGCAGTAGATATAAATATGGATGGTTGGATGGATTTAGTAACTGCTGATCAACAGGATAGTTTGTCAGGGCATCCTTACGGATTTTATGGACATATAAATAATGGAACAGGGGGAAATTATACGGTTGAGCTATTAACTTCAACTCCGCAAGGAGAATATACAGATGGTTCTATAGCAAGAGATTTAGACTTGAATGGTTTGCCTGATATAATAGGAACTTATCATAAGGTAGGATGGTTCAGGCGGGGACCGGTAGATGTATTTCAAGAGTATTTAATAGATGACGTTATGCAACAGAGATGGGCTCATTGGGCTTATACTGCCGAGTTAGACCCAGAATGTGTGCCAGATGTGGATCTATTGATTACAGATAAAGGGGCACATATAATTTATGAAAATAATATGCTTAAAGGTTTTGCGGATTCCGGATACCTTGAGTCTTCCATATTAAAACTTGGAACAGTAGGTTCTCCCTATACGAAATTATTGTATTTTGGGTGGGATGCATGTGTCCCGGATTCGACTACTCTTAAATTGTACTGGAGGACTACTACTGATACCATAGGAGATAGTATACTTTCTAAAGCATGGAACGGACCATATTATACGGTAAGTAGCGCTGAAAGTATTTCTTTGCCGGAAGTTCCGTGTCCAAAATTTTTCCAGTATAAAGTGGAATTTTCGCCAACAGTAAATGATTCTGAAATAGCCGCTTTATATAGGGTATGGATGAGAGATACAATTTGTGTTAATGCAATAGAAGAGCAAAAACTTACAGGGAATAAGACCTGGATAAAAATTACAAGCGAAAATAAAATTCTACTTTCTGTTGCCCAAAAAGTGGATAACGCAGAATTGTCTGTTTACAATAGTGCAGGACAAAAAGTTAGCGTGTTGTATAAAGGACTGATGGATGTTAGAGAATATACTTTTGTGCCTAGACTTAAAGCTAAAGGGGTATATCTTATAATCTTATCCAGCAAAAACAATTACAATCAACAGGTAATTACAGTTGCAAAATTAGTTAAATACAATTAATAGAAATCGAGTTAATTTTGGACTTTTGAAGTTTTTACATAAGTAGTAAGGGCTAATCCTGTTAGCGCCCAGAAGAGTAATCCAAGTTGGAAATAATTTAAGATAGTTTGAGTAATTCCATGTAATAGCATTCCAATAACTGCAAACGTATATGCAGAAACCTCGTTGTTTATTTTTAATAAGGGTATAGTAACTCGTAAAAATAGTCCTATAAGTAGTAAAAATGATGTTATTCCTAATATCCCCGATTCGCATAAGTAGTTAATATAAAGATTATGCATATCAGGATGAACCGTCTTCTCTCCTTCTCCATATTTATCGGTTATTTCTTGTGAAGTTGCAAGCCCATAACCAGTCAAGGGATAAGATTTCATTAATTGTGGGACAATTTTTCCCCATGTATAGGGTCTAATATTTAAACTATTCGAGGAAGTAAAAGAGTTTTTAACAAAAACTTTAAAATCTTTTTTTATAAATCCAATAAAAATTAGTGGTATAAGTAGAAAAGATATCCCTAATTTCCAATTTTTCAGTATAAGAATAATGGGGATAAACATTGCGATTATTATTATACCTGTTACGCACTTAGATAGTATTAAACAAATAATACCTGCTATTGTAGATATGCCTATGAATATTTTTATTTTTAGGGGGATTTTTGATAGAAAAGAAACAAGAGACAACAAAATAACAGGGGTAAGATATTCTGCTAATCTATTGGAGTTGTCAAAAGTCGACCCAATTCCCCACTTATCTGTATGTATCGTGAAACTGAACCAGGATGTTTTTATATGGAAGTTTAATTTTGTGAAGTATTGAATAATGCCAAAAATAGAAACGATTAACATTGATAAGGCAAATATTTGCAAAATCTTATTTCTGTCTTCTTTTTGATGAGCCATCATAATAAAAGTAAGAATATAAAATGAGAATAAAACATATCCTCCGATGCTTTGTGGCTTATCGTGCGAAAAAATAACGGATAATAGCATTGCAAAAGCAAAGCTTAATAAAGGAAATTTCATAATACCGGGAGTGAGTATATTCTTGAATTTTGTTTTGATTCCCCATGAAATCAGGGCAATAAGTAAAGAAAGGTATGCTATAGCATTAATAATGGGGAGAAATAGGATAAATATAAATATTCCCCATTTTATTATATTATCAATTTTATTATCCATAAGCGTCAGATGATTTTCTTTATTATATAAGCGATATAGCATTATAATGTCAACTAATTTAAATTATGAGCTTATTCGTATTAGGTGAACAAGTATATAGTTGACAATTTGAAATATTTTTAGCAATATCTACATATGAAATTTTTAATAATATTTATACTGAGTTTACTCATTAATGCCATTATATTTGCTCTTATAGCTAGAAAATGTGAGTTCAGGTTAAAAATTAGCATTATAATAATTATTCTTAACTCTGTATTAACAGGAATAAGCTTAAGTTTAATTGCGCCTGTGGGTATTGCTAAAACAATCTTGTTAGAATTTTTATTTGCCTGTATATTTATCGGGCTGATAGCAGTATATAGATTTTACAGAGACCCTGAAAGGACAATCCCTGATGTGCAGAATGCAATACTCTCGCCTGCGGATGGTTTTATAAGGTATATAAAATATAATGCAAATGAGACAATTATCGGAATTACTTTAACTTATCTGGATGTTCATATAAACAGAAGCCCGATTTCAGGCATAATAAAAGATATAAAACAAGTTGGCGAAGGGTTTTTGTCTCTAAAATATGAAAAAGGAATAAAAGAAAACAGACAGGTTAAAATGACTATAGACAACGGAATGTTTCAAATAGCCCTTACCCTGGTTGCTTCAAGATTGGTAAGAAAAATTCTTGTGTGGGTAAAAGAAGGACAGAAAGTGAAGCAAGGGGATAGAATAGGTAAAATTGTATTTGGTAGCCAGACGGATATTGTAATACCGAAATTGCCCGAACTCAAAATAAAAGTAAAAGAGAAAGAACAGGTATATGCTGGATTGAGTACATTGGCAGAGTATAAAACAGTTTAATAAAGGAATTTTTAGTTGACTAAAAAAGGATTTCAGGATAAAGAGTATAAGTTAGGATAATTATTATGATGAATTTTATTATAGGACTTATAACCGGTGTTGTTATTGTTTTTATAATTAACTGGTTCTATAAAAAGGATGCAAAGAAGGTAGCCAATGAGCTTCTTTCATCTACCGAAACTCAAAACAAACAGGATTTAGAAACTATAATAAGCAGGATTAAAGATTCTTTCGGGGAACTTTCGTTCCAGGCTTTGTCAAAAAGCACGAGTGAGTTTTTGAAACTTGCAAACGAAACTCTTTCAAAACAAACGCAGACCGGTGAAAAAACGCTTGAAGGCAAAAAAGAGCTTATAGACCAGAATTTAAAGAATATGAAAGATACTTTACAGAAAGTTCAAGAGATGATAACCAATTTTGAAAAGGACAGGGAACAAAAATTTGGTGAGCTTTCCAGCCAATTGAAGCTTACTGCTGAACAAACCGGAAAATTACAGGAAACAACTCATCAATTAAGAAGCGCATTGGCAAGCACAAAATCACGTGGACAATGGGGAGAGCGGATGGCCGAAGACGTATTAAGGTTGTTTGGATTTATTGAAGGAATTAATTATCTAAAGCAAAAAGCATTAGAAACAGTGAGTAAAAGACCTGATTATACTTTCTTATTACCACAGGGACTTAAAGTAAATATGGATGTTAAATTTCCTCTGGATAATTATATCCATTACCTTGAAGTAGAAGGAGAAACAGATAAAGAAAGATATAAAAGTCAGTTTCTTAAAGATGTAAAAAATAGAGTCAAAGAAGTTACGACAAGAGATTATATAAATCCGGCAGAAAATACCGTTGATTATGTTATAGTGTTTATTCCAAATGAACAGGTTTATGCTTTTATAAATCAAAACGATAGTTCTATTCTGGATGAGGCACTAAGAAATAAAGTAATTCTTTGCTCGCCCGTTACTTTATACGCAATACTTGCAGTAATTAGACAGGCGGTAGATAATTTCAATTTAGAAAAAACATCGGCCCAGATTCTTTCATTGTTGGGGGCATTTTATAAACAATGGAATACTTTTTTAGAGTCATTGGAAAAAATGGGAAAAAGAATTGAAGAAGCACAAAGAGAATTTAATAATTTGACTACAACTCGCAAAAACCAACTTGAAAAACCGCTTAGACAAATTGAAGACATCAGAAGACAGAAAGGAATTCCTGAAACTCCAATACTTGAAGTTAATGTTGAAAATATAGAAGAGGTTGTTTCCCCGAAAGTACAAAATCAATTGTTTAACTAATTTATGAAACCACAAGAATTACGAAAAAATTTTATTTCTTTTTTTGAAGAAAAAGAACATAAGATTGTTCCATCTTCTTCGCTTTTACCAAAAGATGACCCGACTTTGCTTTTTACTGCCGCAGGTATGGTCCAATTCAAGAAACTATGGAGTGGTGAAGTTGCTCTTCCTTACACACGAGCTGTTAGCATACAGAAATGTTTAAGGACAAGCGATTTGGAAAAAGTAGGCAAATACCCGAGGTATACTACGTTCTTTGAAATGTTAGGAAATTTTTCATTCGGAGATTATTTTAAGCGAGAGGCGATAAAATGGGCATGGGAATTTCTTACGGAAATTGTAAAACTTCCTAAAGATAAACTTTATGTAAGTGTATTTAAGGGAGATGACGGACTTAAGGAAGATACGGAAGCTTCTGATATATGGAAAAATGAGATAGGTCTGGATAAATCAAGAATATATAAATTGGGTAAAGAAGATAATTTCTGGACTCCGGTTGGTGGAAGAGGAGCTTGTGGACCTTGCTCTGAAATTTATTATGATACCGGAAAAGAAATCGGATGTGGTAAGCCGGATTGCGGTCCCGGATGTTCTTGTAACAGATTTATGGAAATATGGAATCTTGTTTTTCCACAATATGATTCCCAGGCGGATGGTTCTTTAAAACCACTTAAAAACAGGGGAATAGATACGGGTATGGGATTTGAAAGGTTATTGCTTGTTATGGAAGGGAAGAAATCAATATTTGAACTCGAAACCTTTACTCCTATTATTGAGGAAGCGTCAAAAATTTGTAATGTTAAATATGAGCAAAATAAAACTGCTTTTAATATAATTGCTGACCACATAAGAACATTAACTTTCGCTATAGTAGAAGGAATTTATCCGTCTAATATAGGACGCGGATATGTTTTGAGACATGTCTTGCGTCGCGCACAGGGACGCGCATACGAAATGGGTATAAAACAGGCTTTTATGTATAAACTTGTGCCTGCAGTCGCAGATTTGATGAAAGAACAATACCCGGAATTAGTTGCAAGACGTGAAATTATAGCTTTGATAGTTAAGTCCGAGGAAGAAAGCTTTTTGAAAACCCTGGAACAGGGAACAATAGTATTTAATAATATTGTTAAAGAACTTAAAACGGATGAAATACCGGGAGATGCAATATTTAAGTTGTATGATACTTATGGTTTCCCGCCCGATTTAACTTACGAACTTTCGGAAAGGGAAGGGAAAAAAGCCGATAAAGAAGGATTTCAAAAAATTATGGAATCTTCTAAGGAAAAGGCAAGAGCTGTTTCAAAATTTGAAAATGTTAAAGGAACAATAGAATCTTTTTCGATTGGAGAAATTGATAAAAAGAGTGAATTTATTGGATATAACAATACGGAAACGGACGCAAAGATTATATTTGAAAAAGGGAAAAAATGGATTCTACTCGATAAAACTCCGTTCTATGCTGAAAGTGGTGGCCAGGTTGGAGATAAAGGGAAAATATTTAATAAAGACTTTGAATTTGATGTGGAAGATACACAAGTTATAGAAGGGAAAAGAGTTCATATAGGAAAAATTAAGAAAGAAACGAACAGAGAAATAATTAATGAAAAAGTCAAATGTGAAGTAGATAAACAATGGAGAAAAGCTTTAGAACGTAATCATACGGCAACCCATCTTCTTCACAGCGCCTTAAGAAAAGTTTTGGGAGATTGGGTTCATCAGGAAGGAAGTTTTGTCGAAGCGGAGCGACTAAGATTTGATTTTACTCATTTCAGTCACCTTGAAAAATCCGAAATTAAAAAGATAGAAGATATAGTAAATGACTGGATTGAAGAGAATATAAAAGTTGAGATTTCGGAAGTTCCTATGGAAGAAGCTATAAAAAAAGGGGCGATCGCAATTTTTACAGAGAAATATGGCGATGTTGTAAGAATGGTACAAATAGGAGACGTATCTATAGAACTTTGTGGTGGTACGCATTTGAGAAATACCGGTGAAATGAGAGCTTTTAAAATTGTTTCCGAAGGTAGTATTCATACGGGAGTAAGAAGAATAGAGGCAATTACAGGGAAATATGCAATTGAATGGTTTAACAAATGTGATAGGGAAATAAATGGACTTTCTATAGAACTTGGAGTTAATATTGAGCAAGTAAGACCTAAAGTAGAAGAATTAATGGTTGTGGAAAAAGAGTTGAGAACTAAATTGGCTCAAATTGAGCGTAATGAAATATTGACGCTTGTGCCGGAGATTCTTAAAAACAAAAAGACAATAAATAATATAGATATAATAGTTTATGGTGTTCCTACTACTGAAGTCAATGTATTGCGGGATTTGGCCGATAAATTAAGAAGTCATAAAAATACTGCAGGAGTTATTGGCGCAATAACTGATGAAAAACCGATTTTTATTAGTTTTGTGTCAGATGATTTGATTACAAAATTGAATGCTGGTAAAATTGCTCTTGAAATAGGAAAATTAGCCGGTGGTGGGGGAGGGGGCAAGAACACAATTGCTCAATCCGGTGGTAAAGCAGGTGTAAGTTTAGAAGAGATTTTTAACAAAGTTCTGGAGATAATTCAGAGATTTCTATCTTAGAACATATAGCCGATATTAAAATACACTTTCCCTTTATCATTTCCCAGTTTTCTTCCGTAATCTATTCGAATTGGACCAATTGGTGTACGGTATCTTAATCCTATCCCTAAACCGAATTTTATATTTGTTATAGAAATGTCGTTACTTTCCTGCCATACATTACCCATATCCATAAAATAAGCGATTTCAAAATTTTTTATTGTTGGTATTCTATATTCTAAGTCTAATAATCCCAGCCAATTTTCGCCATATTTAGTATCTATTATGTTTTGATACCCTCGGATTCCATCGGTTCCACCTAATAAAAATTTAGATTCTTCAGGAGAACTACCTGTTATGCCACCCATTTTTATTCTACTAACCACTGTTGTTGCATAAAATGGTGCATAGTAAGTAAAATCAACCAAAAGCTTTTTGAATGAGAAATCTCCACCTAAAAATTCACCGGCATATTCATAAGATACTGCGCTTAAAACTCCATGTCTTGGATAAAACACGTCTGACCTACTATCCCAGCTTAGTGAAAGGGTTAAAGAATTTGCACGATTTTTATTCGCTAAGATAGTTGTTCCTTCTTCATGTATTATTTCGTAATTGTAAATAATAAATGATTGTAAAAACCTACCTATATATTTTCCCAATCTTCCCTGAATTCCGATATAATAATTAGAAGTACTATCCTCCCTATTGACATCAAACTCATAATAAGGAGCAGCTTGAGCCTTAAAAGAACTATTAATAAAATATGGCTCTGAGTAAAGAATGTCCAGTCTGCCACGCTGGAGTTCATTCAAATTAATAGGGTTAATTTCGTAATTGAATTTGGTTTCTAGCTTTTGTCCATTTCCCCATAGGTTCATATGTCCCCACCCTAATTCAAACCATGTCCGTATAGAGGGGTCATTGTACAAACCACCGCCACTGCTTACCCATCGTCGTTTTTTTTCTTCCAGAATAAAAACTACATTGAGTGTATCAGGAGTTTTGCCTGTCGGGTGAGCTTTTTCAAGGGCTGGTAAATCAAATTTAACGGATTCAAATAATTCAGTGCCATAAATTTTTGCCTGTGATTCATATAATTTAGTAGGAGAATATAGATCTCCTTTTTTAAATGTAAGTTCCCGTTCAATTATTTGTTTGCGGGTTTTTCTTTTTCCTTGAAATGCCAAGTCTCCAAATCTTGCGATATTGTATTCATTAATCTTAAAGCAGACGATAACATTAAAAGAATCGCAAGAAATAATGGAGTCGTTTATTTCTGCATAAGCATAGCCTTTTTGAGAATAGAAATCTGCAAGGGTGTATTTTGCTAAAATAATAGCTTCTTCGTTCATAAGAGTGTTTGCTCGTAGTTTAGAAAGATTTTTTAATTGTTCAGTGGAAAAATTTTTATTCCCTTCAAATATAATATCTTTAATAGTTGTTCCTTTGCCTTCATCTACAGATATTTTGCAATTTATCTGTTTCTTTTTTATGTTTATGGTAGTTTCAAATTTTTTAATTTTTATTTGTTTAAATCCTTTACTTTTGTAAAAATTGACAAGCCTTTTTTCATCCATTTTTGCCTGAAATTCATCATATGGTCGGCCTTTAGAGGTATGGATAACGGTTTTTAATTTTTTCGGTGAGATTGATTTGCATCCATCAAATTTAATACTTTTCACTATGAATTCTTGAGGTGTAGATAGTAACAAGATAATTAAACACAGCATTTTAATATATTTTTTCTATTTTTATCCCTGAATAATAATGTTTAAGTATACTTTTATAATCAAAACCTTGTTTTGACATGCCTACAGCGCCATATTGGCATAAGCCAATACCATGTCCGTAACCTTTTCCGTTAATTATTATTTTATCCCCGTTGTCTTTTATTTCTAAGAAAGTGCTTCTAAGTCCTAACTTTGCCCTTACTTGTTCTCCTTTTATAATGCAGCTGGCATCAGGAATTTGAATCTCTAGTATTCTGCCCGATTTGTCTCTTTTAGTTACGGAGAAAGAGTTTCCTTGTACTCCTAGTTTTTCAAAGAACGATGCCCGTGAGAAAGAGCATTCCCATCTATAGTTTGGATAAGATTTACAAAACTGACAAGGTGTGCTTTTTAAGTAAGGTGCTTTCCCGTTGGCAGTTCTGCCTCCGCAATTAGAAGAATATTGGGTTTGTATTGTTTCGCCGTTATAAGTGCATACTATACCGTGAGTTTCTTCAATTACTTTATCTATAAAATCTACTTCTGCTTCGATACCTTTATATACCTGAGCTTCTACGCCGGATGTTAAATCGTAGTACTCTGCTCCCGGTTTAATTAGGTGGAGTGCAAAGCTACGGCTTGCTATTATTTGTGCTTTTAAAGCTTCTACCTCGGTAGTTTTTAATTCACAAGGAACGACTCCTTTTAGATAACTTTCCATATCTACTTTGTTTACTACTAAAAAATTGGATTGTTTGTTATAGATAATTAAACTTCCCCTGAATTTCTTGCCGTTAAGTTCTAGTATATCATTATCGGCTATTACTTCAAAAGGTAGTTGAATCTTATTTAAGGCTTTGCCATCAAGTTGTATAGAAGAGGTAGTTATTTTCAGGGAAATTCCTTTTGCTGTGGCATTGTCATTTTTTACGGAAATATTATTCCCTTTGATTTCTATTTTTTCTAATCTACCCAATGATATTTTGATGGTTGGGATACCTTTGAGTTTGGAAGTTCTTGTGGGTATTTGATAAACAGGTGCACATCCTACCAGAAAGGTTATTAATACAAAGCAAAACAAATTTCTCTTCATTTTTTTTTAGGAGCGATTATTTTACTTTTGAACTCTTGTGTACGTTTTTTTATATTAGAAGAAGTGAATAAATCACCTGCTACGCATATACCATCAGCTTTTGTATATAAAACTTTAGATATATTATTTAATGTAATTCCACCTATTCCTAATACCGGAATATGAACAGCGGATTTTATTTTGGAGAGCGTATTTAAGGAAGTAATAGGTTTTGATACTGTTTTAGAAGGAAACAGACAACCAACTCCTAAATAATCAGCCCCCGCTTTTTCAGCGTTTTTGGCTTTTTCTACTGTATTTGACGAAATCCCGATTATTTTACCTGGAAATAATTTTTTTGCATATTGTATTGGGATATCTGTTTCTCCGAGATGGACTCCATCTGCATTTACAGCAAGTGCAATATCAAGTCTATCGTTAACGATGAATGGGATATTAAATTTTCGAGTAATTTCCCTTACCAGTAGGGCGTCTTCAAGAAAATATTTGGTTTCTGTGGACTTTTCGCGTAATTGAATAACAGTGGCCCCATTTTTGCATAAATCCGTTATAATAGTTGTTAGAGAAGAAAGGTTATTATTTTTTATATATTTTTTATCGAGTATTACATAAAGGCTGAAGTCTGTTTTATTTTTTGCCGGGAGATATTTAGAAAGTTTAATATTCATTGTTTTTTCGATGTCATAAATTTTAAAGCGTATTGCTTTAATATCGGAAGATAAATGAGTATCAAGTAATTTAGTAAACTCTTCTATAACACGGCAACCTTCCTGCGCTCGTTTGAAGTTTCTGTTTGTCAGTTCAAGTATGTTTTTATAAGAATAAGTGTCAAAATCTTTGTTCTTTCCTAAATCTTTGGAGGTGTCTCTATATTCAAGGGTTTTTATTCTTTTGTTTAGTTTTCTAATTTTATGGCGTTCGGTCTTTATTTGTTTCGTCAAGGCTGTATCTTTGATTACGAATCTTGCTATTTCTTCTACGACTCTTAATCCTTCTGTTATACGGTTGATGTTTGCATCAATTATCTGAAGCGTTTTAGTGTTCATTAAATTCTAAAAATAAGTGAATTCTTGCTTGTTGTCAATTTTTTATTGACTTTTAGCCAGATAAATATAGTTTATATTCATTGTATTCAAGAAATGAAAAAGATACAAGGATAGAACAAACAATAGTAATTTAAGGAGAGCTAATTTTTAGTTAGGAGGGGAAATGGAAGAGTTTTTCTTATTGAGTTTAGTAATTGGTATTAGTATTATAGGACTTATTACTGCTTACTTTCTTGCCAGATGGGTTCTTAAAAAAGGTGTTGGAGATGAAGCAATGCAGAAGATTTCAAATGCCATAAAAGAAGGAGCAGAAGCCTTTTTGCGACGCCAATTTAAGACTATTATCATACTTACTATTATATTTGCTGTAATACTGTTTGTTGGATATGGTTTTATAAGGGCACACAGGGATTTTGACCCAGTTGGAACTTCAATCGGACTTGCTTTCTGGATAACATTTTCTTTTATTTTTGGTGCTGTCTGTTCTTTGGTTTCCGGGTATATAGGAATGTGGATAAGCATACGAAGCAATATTCGTTCTGCGGCAGGCGCCGTAAAAGGCGTTAATGAGGCATTACAAATCGCATTAAGGGGTGGAGCAGTATCAGGATTGATGGTTGTTGCTATGAGTTTGCTTGGTGTCAGTGGTCTTTATGCTCTTGTGCAATATGTGGGAGGGGTTGAACCTACAAAAATCCCGTTTGTTATAGTCGGGTTTGCTTTTGGCGCTTCGTTTGTTGCTCTATTTGCCCAACTTGGCGGTGGAATTTATACGAAAGCAGCTGATGTAGGAGCTGACCTTGTAGGAAAGGTTGAAGCCGGTATCCCTGAAGACGACCCACGAAATCCTGCAGTTATCGCTGACCTTGTGGGTGATAATGTAGGTGACTGTGCCGGTAGAGGCGCGGACTTATTTGAATCTACTGCGGCTGAAAATATTGGGGCGATGATACTTGGTGCGGCAATGGCGTTAAAAGTTCCGGGAGCATCACCTGTATGGATTCTGGGAGTTATGATGTTCCCTCTTGTTGCACGTGCGTTTGGAATTATAGCGTCAATAATAGGGATACTTTCGGTTAAAGTTAAAAACGATGAAGACCCTATGAAATCATTGAACAGGGGATATTATTTTGCGGTTGTTCTTGCTATGGTAGGTTTTGGTATTGCGACCAGATGGTTATTGAATAGCGATACTGCGCCGAATGCATGGTTGCATTTTTTCGCCTGTGGAATTATAGGAGTTGTAACTTCAATATTTTTTGTATATATTACACAATATTATACGGAATATAAATACAGGCCTACGTTATCAATAGCGAGAGCTAGCCAGACGGGACCTGCAACAAATATAATTGCAGGATTGGGTGTGGCTTTTGAATGTGCTGCTTTGCCTGTGATTGTTATTTCTGCGGCTATACTCGGATCGTATTATCTTGGAAAAACTTCGGGACTTGTAGATGCGGGCTTATTTGGAACTGCGGTTGCTACTATGGGGATGCTTGCAACTGCAGCATATATACTTGCTATGGATACTTTTGGTCCTATCGTTGATAATGCAGGTGGAATAGTAGAAATGAGTCAACAACCAAAAGAAATAAGAGAAAAAATAGATAGACTTGATGCAATGGGAAATACTACAAAAGCGCTTACTAAAGGATATGCAATAGGTTCAGCGGCTCTCGCTGCATTTCTTTTGTTTAGCGCATACCTTGATGAAGTAAAAAATTATGGACTTAACCTTATAAGTGTTGATATAGCAAAGCCCGAGGTGTTTGTTGGCGCACTTTTGGGGGCAATGCTTGTATTCTTGTTTGCAAGTTTTGCAATTAAAGCAGTTGGTAAAGCTGCGTATTATGTTATAAATGATGTTAGAGCGCAATTCAAAGAGAAACCGGGTATTTTAGCGGGAACAGAAAAACCCGATTACGGTAGAACTGTTGATATTGTAACAAGGGGCGCATTAAAAGAGATGATAGTTCCGGGTTTATTGCCAATACTCTTTCCTATTGCAGTTGGTGTTATATTTAAACTGTTTGGTGTTGGAGCGGAAACTGTTGCAGCGTTTCTTATGGTAGGAACTATTGTCGGAGTAATTTTGGCGCTATTCCTAAATAATGGTGGTGGTGCGTGGGATAATGCAAAGAAATATATAGAGCTTGGGAATTTTGGTGGCAAAGGCTCGGATGCGCATAAAGCTGCGGTTGTGGGGGATACGGTAGGTGACCCTTGCAAAGACACTGCGGGACCTTCTTTACATGTGCTTATAAAATTGCTTGCAACGATTACGCTTGTGTTGGCGCCGTTGTTTATATAAATTACCTATATTTTACTAAGAGCAAGATAAAATATAGATACATGTTTGTTGTTTTTGCGTAAACGGGACTCTATATAATTTTTTTATCCACTGGTTTTCCTTGCTGTTGGGATTAATTGTAGTAGTATTATAAAAAAACAAGTAAAATGGATGCCCTAGAATTGACCTGTTACTTTGAACGACCAGTTTTGTGTTGAGGTAGTGTTGGTTCTAAAAGTGGTTTCGTAATTAAACCGCATTAACAGGAACTTGAAAAGTGTTAAGTTAGTTCCACAACCTGGAGTGAGAGCATAAGAGGATACGGATGCATTATAGCTACTTTCTTTTAGTCCACCGAGATATATATTAAAATAATTAATTCCAAACCTTAAAACATTATCGTAGTTCAATTTTATTTCTGAGTAAGGCAGGATGAGGGATTCATTATATTTATTTTCAGAAATGTTGTAATTTAACGTTAATTTGGTCCTATATATTGGGTTCCACGGATGATTCCATTCAGAATAAAAAACATAGGTTTCATTAAGGGGATAAGTCTTAATAATATCTTTCCTGCCTGAAAGTATAAGCAGTCCTATTTTTTTAGTGTTCCATTCTACCCTTAACTCATCGGTTGTTGATATTTTTAAATTGGGTAAGCTATAATAAGACAATCCACTTGTATTTACAGTATGATTCCCCCATAACAATAGTTCAACAGTTGGTGTGAATTGTGGAATTATAGAATAGCTGTTTACCTCTGTTATTCTTGAAATTTGTAAACCCGAAACGGGAGATAATGTTAATAAAGGAATATTATAATCTGCGGGAGTGTTTTCTGTATATTCTAAAAGGCTTTTCCCGCTGTTAAACGAACAATTAAAAATACTAAGTGGTGAGTACCAGATTCCGGGGGCTATATTCAAGTTATTATAAAAATTCTGGGTCCATGATATGTCTTTTGTCTCTATAAACATATAATTAAGCCTTTCGTTATTATAGTTTCCGGTATAATATATTCCGGGTATAAGATCAATATTAAAAGCCGTCCGAATTTCATTCCCATTTTTATCATTTTTCCCGTTAGTATAATAGTTATTGAATTTTAATAACAGGTCATTATTTATTTTAAAAGGGAAAGAGATTGTGGTATTTACCATATATTCATTGAAGGTTTTTTCCGAGTCTGCATTTAGCTCTATAATCCCATTATTAAGCGTTGTGTTCAATTTGACTTTCGATCTAAATTTTTCAAATTCATAATTACTGCCCGCCTTTAATAAAAGTTCGTTAATATCCGGGAAGTTTCCTTTGCTGAGAGATATATAAGTTTGCGGCATAGCAGGATTGGCATAAGAAAGCTTGCCTGACATATTTTCAGATATGCTGGTGTTTTCCAGGGAATCCATCTGGCTTTCTTTTTTTGCATCAACATCCAGGTGTAAAAAATTAATAGGCTCTATATTTCCTGCGATACTGTAGCTCTCTTTTAACTTCCCGTAAAGTCTTTCTGCTTTTCCAAAATCGTTAAAATCTCTGGAATATGTCGTATAATTGGCATTTATCCCGAGCATATTATAAGCTGCAATCATATCGTAAGAACAGGCATAATCCCTATTGTTATTTACAGCAACCTGGGGGATTACTTTTATTCTTTTTTCCTCTCCTGTTTTTGATTGAATTAGTCCTGACAATGAAAGAATGTTCTCGTTTTCAAAGGACATTACTGCTGTTGTTATTTCTGAATTATTCCCAAAATTTATAGACGGCTGAACAGAATAAAACATGTCTTCTTTTTCTCTTTCAACGGAAGAATATTGAACCTGTATTTTGCTGAAATCAGAAATAATCCCTTCTTTAAGGAATAGCAATCTTCCTTCCGTATAATCAACTATATAATCTATCCCTCTGGTTTGTGTTTCATTGTCTACGTATATATGTTCACTTCCTATTACTATTGGTTTATAAGATAGATAATAGCAATTAGAATTAGAAGAAAAGTTTATGGACATACTGTAAGTATGAACCCCATTAGTATATGTTTCATCCGGGAAAGGTCTTTTTTGTGGAAATATAAGGAATCCGAGGTCAAGATTTATAAATTCAGGGTCTATTTTATTATCGTTATTCCTATCTATGCCGAAAGAATAAAGGGAATGTTTATTTCCCGTCGTATCTGTAATTTCTAAAGTCAGCGAATTAGGTATTATATTAGGTCCCAGAGAATAAACATTTTCCATCATATGATTTTTTATGCTGTCTGATTGTATTATAATTTCCTTGGTGCCCAAAAGAATAACAATATTATCAGTGGTGTTTTTGGCAGATTTGAAGTGAATAATGCCTCTTTTATAATCAATAAAATAGTCAATATTATTTATTAAAGGGTCAAAATCTCCTGTGATTCCGCCTATTGTAAAAATTTTTCTTGTCTTGGGCGAATCGCTAAAAGAATTATGGTCATCAATAAATATAGTGTCATAACTTTGGGTTGTGGATAAAAGTATTGTATCTATGGAATAGAAAGTGTTTTTTAAATAAAAGTTGTCGTTCAGGATAAGCTTTTTTTGAATTGAACTACCTGTGAAGAAATCGTTTCTGAAACTTGATTTTATCTGTCCTGCTTGGATATCCATACATACCCGTGTTTTTATACTCCCGCCGTAAGTTGAAAATTGCGGGAGCAGATCAAACTCATTATATTCTGTTTTCAGGAATCCAAGGTCTGTTTTATAAATGAGATCTCTATTTGTTCCTCTGTATCCAAGTCCATAAACTATTTGGGAATTATCACTATTGTTGTAATAAAGGGAAAGACTGCGGTTGTTTTTGTCTTGCGTAATAACTTGCATGTCAATGCTTGTATCCTGGCTAGATGAGCCTGTTGTATAATAAGCCATTCCCTGAAGTTTTGTATCAAGGCTTTTTATCAGTTTCAAGTGCCCACCGGCTTCATCAATGTAAAAAAGCTTTTTTCTTGCTTTGCGTGGAGGAATTAATTCTTTTACCTGCCATTCCTGTTTATCGATATTTAAAAACTCAATACTATGAGAGGTAACTGCAAAAATAAATTTATTTTTCTGATAGCAGTCAATAATAGAGTCTGTTAAAAGTCCATTCATATGGTTATAAAAGGTTTTTTGCTTTTTAATTATATCATAAACAACCAATCCTTTGTTTGTAGCAAGCAAAAGTTTCCCTCCGCCAATGCATATGCCGTTAATTTTGTCGTAGATTTCAATGTCTCTGAATTCAGACCAGTTGTCGGAATGGGGATCATATAAATAAATTTTATTCTTATTTGTTAAAGCAAATATGGAATCGTTGATATTATCATAATCCAGAATTTGAAAGGAGTTATAGTTAGACCACTTTTCAAGTTCTTTTGTATAAGAAACGAAAGATTTGTCAGAAATAAACCATGTTTTACTTGGAGTGTTGATTATAAAAGTATAATTATCCTTTGAACTCAGGGGAATTTCTTCTGTTTTTTCAAATTTAAGGTTATATTTCAGAATTCCATCGGGGGTGGCAAGCCAGATATAATTATCCTGCATTAGCATATCGTTTATTTTTAAGCGTAACACAGGTTCTATTTCTTCTTTGTATTTGTTAAATTTTTGGAGTCCAGAGTCACTGCCTAGCCAAACGTATTCCTCGTCAAAACCCATAGTTTTAATTTTTGAAAGTGTATCATAGGTACGCCAATCGTTTATTTTAATATCTGCAGAAGCTATACCATTTTCGGTGGCTACCCATAAAATTCCCTCGTCATAGCCGATTACTTTAATCTTGTTGTCTGGTATACCGCTTGAACTGTTAATGTTCCCCCATGTTTCTGCATTCTGGTCAAAAGTGTAGATTCCATATGGTGTAGATATGAACAGAAAGTTAGATATAGATGCCTCTTTGATGCCGTCAAAGAATATGGGGTGCCCGTAAATTGGTCTCCCTGTCAGATTAAAAACTAATAAAATTAAAATAGTGCTCAAGGTTATTGTGTTATAAATCCTGAAGGGATATTTTCAGGACTATTTTCAAAAGTATTTTCCGGTTTTTTTAATAAAGACTTTTCTTTAGTAATATAAGAACCATATTTCCTTCTTTCTTCTCCTATTGAGAATATTTGGATTGCAGAATCTCCTTTAACGGGACATCTTGACTCGCAGATCCCGCATCCCATACAAATATCCTTTCTTACCGTTGGTCTTAACAGTGAAATATTATCAATCGTTCTTGCAACAGAATCTATTGCGTTATAAGGACATGCTTCGTCACAGATAAGACAAGTTTTTTGTTCTGCCCATGCAATACATCTTTTCTCATCAATTACTGCAGTCCCTATTTTTGCGTAAGTTTTTTCTTCTTGAGAAAGGTTTCTTATTGCTGATGTTGGACATATTTTACCACAGCCGGTACAGTCTTTTTCGCAGCCCCCTATTCTTGAAACAAGCATCGGAGTGAGCATCCCATTAATTCCTGCTTCCATCAAGGTCGGTTGAAGCCCTTTAGTTGGACAAATCTTCATACATTTTGCACAGCGGATGCAGGTTTTTAAGAAATCTGTCTCAGGAAGCGCTCCGGGAGGTCTTATAAGTTTTATAGATATTTTGGGAGAAATATATTTAAGAAGAGGAATAGTAATTATACTTGCACCTACGGAGGTCATAAAAGCTCTCCTTTCAAGGTTAAACGGAGAAGATAATAAGCTTTTTTTGTATTTAATAAGTCCTAGGTTGCATTCGTTCTGGCATCGGAAACAAGAAATGCATTCTCCTGCATCAATTGAGGAATTTTCAGTATCTATGGCACCTGTAGGACATACATTTTTACAAATTTTACATTTTCGGCAGTCTTTTATAAAAGAAAACTTGAATAATGAGAGTTTTGATAAAAGAGCAAACAAGCCACCAAGCGGACAAAAATTACGGCACCAGAATCTTGTGTCTATGAAAGATAATGCTAAAACTATGATTAAAGATACTAAACCAATAAATATATCGTTAGATTTGTGAAGAGGGTAGAGTGTGAGATTAAAAAAACGTTCGCTAATTACAATAGGATCAAATAAGTAAACGAGTGAAATTCCAAATATGCTGTTAACAATAAGAAAAAGAAAAAGAAAATATTTGGTATTTTTTAATAAGTTGCTGAAAAATTTATTTTTTTTATGCAGGATAAGGTCAAAAATATCTATAAAAGTGCCGAGAGGACAGATATATCCACAAAAAATTCTTCCGAATAACAAAGAAATGATAATAAGAGAAAATGAAAATAAAAAAGAAATCAATAAAGTGCTGGATACTATGCTTGTAATAATAAAAACTAAAGGGTCATATTTAAGAAATATGTTCTGGAAGCTTTGTGTTGAGCTGTATTTGGTTTGAAGGAAACATAATATAAATATAAAAAGGAAGGAAAGTTGAATGCCCCATCTGGGCATTCTTTTATTGTTAATGAGTTTCTTAAACAATTTTTATTTTGAAAATATAAACTGCCGATTTTTAACAGATAGGAAAATAGATTTATTCAACGTCTATTTTCCTTATGTTCATTTTTTCAGTTTCAATTTCGCCAAAACCGAGTTTAGAGGCTTCAACTATGTATTTTACATCTTTGCCTCTGAAAGATTTGTTATACCATGGAGTGATCCCTACGGTATAAGAATCAACTGCTACAGGATCAATCCCGGCAATTACAGTATTTAGGAGTACTGTTTTTCCAGGACCTCCAGGCCCTCCGCTTGTAAGCGCCCGTGTGGCATCAACTATGGTGAGATCAGGTTTAATGACTTTTAAAAGTTCGGCAACTGCAAGATGTATGTTTACTTTATGAAAATACGCTCTGTCCCATACCAATCCCATAAGGTTTTTAATCCCGAGACTTACGCCGGTTGCAGAATGTGATTTAGCGGTTGGAATGTTTATTAGTTTATCTACTTTTTGGAGTTCACGTGAAATTTTTACTTTTTTCAGCTCCTGTCCATTTGGAACATCAACTTCAACAAATTGTCTTTCTTTATCCGGGGTAAGGATGGAAACTTTTTTATCAATTTGTGCATCCATTATAAAGGTGTTTTTTGTGCAAAGTTCTGCATTCTGAATGGTGTAATCAAGTATTATTATTTTTGAAGCACCTGCGGAAAGACATAATTCTGTAATTTGTTTTATAATATTAACGCTTGTAGTTGCACCCCATTCACTATTTGAAGCAAAAGAAATATTGGGTTTCAATAGTACGCGATCTCCTTGTTTAACAAAAGCGCCAATTCCACCAATTAAATCTAATGCGGGTTTAACGAGTTTTGTCTTATTGCCGGTGGCTACAGCAATAATTGGTCCTGTTTTTTCACCCTTTTCCTCGCCCGATATAAACTTAGGAACTAACGAAACAGCTAACATTCCTGCACCCAATTTTAAAAATTCTCTTCGTGTAATTTTTTTCATAAATCTTACTGGTTGATTGCCGAAGATATGTTCTGGGCAAAGAATTTGGCTACGTCAAGAGTAGCTTGTGTTTTATTATAAATAGTTATGGAGACAAAAAATTTATCCTGTCTGAAATCTATACGGTAATCAAATAGTAAAGTTTCATCAATCCTTGCTTCAGTGCCTGCAGGATCAGTTGTCCATGGTGTTCCTGTGCCACTTGCCGTATTATGATATACGTTTTTTGCTCCGGTTGAATCTGTTTGATCATATATTCTGACTTCAAGACTATCCGTGGAGCTTTTATAATCTTGGAATGCGCATTTAACGAAACCGTTATCCGTATATGTTGGAGCAGCCCCATCAATAAGGGCGCATAATTGTGTTTCATTTTCAGCTGTGTTCATTGTACCACTTCTTGCCCAGTTGCTAATCTCATTATCTGTGGGCATAATATCAATAACATCTTTGCCCGTAGTAGTATTTTGTTCCTTCTTCCTGCAGCCGGATGAAAAAAGCAATAAAACCGTTATTGCAAAAGTAAAATATTTCATAAATCCCCCTAATTCTTTTCAAATATAAGGAAAATATTATATTAAAATTAGTTTTTTAGTTATAATGTAGTTATTAGTGCTTAATTTAGCGAAATAGACTCCGGAAGACAAATACTTAGTGTTTATAACCACATTGTAAGTTCCTGCCTCTTTTTCTTCATTTACAATTGCTTTTATATCCCTACCGGTTAGGTCGTAAATCTTCAATGAAATCTTAGTTTTGGCAGGAAGCGAGTAACAGATAGTTGCAAAATTAATAGATGTATTAATGGAAAGTTTAGTGTTTTGTGGTGTTATTAGTGGAAGGTTTTCTTCTACTCCTACTACTGCCTCTGATATGTTAAGAGCAAATAGTTTGAGTGTATCAAGAGCAGGTTGTATTTTATTATAAATGGTTATGGAGACAAAAAATTTATCCTGTCTGAAATCTGTACGGTAGTCAAATAGTAAAGTTTCATCAATCCTTGCCTCAGTACCTGCAGGATTAGTTGTCCATGGTGTTCCTGTTCCACTTGCTGTATTATGATATACGTTTTTTGCTCCTGTTGAATCTGTCTGGTCGTATATTCTGACTTCAAGGCTATCCGTAGAGCTTTTATACTGCCGGAATACACATTTAACAAAGCCGTTACTGGTGTATAGCGGAGCGGCACCGTCAATGAGTGCTTCTAGCTGGGTCTCATTTTCTGCCATGCTCATTACGCCGCTCTTTGTCCAGTTCCCGATTTCGTTATTCTCAGGAAAAAGATTAACTACATCCTGAGATGCGAATATAATATTATCCTTACCAGTAAAAAATAATATTGTAAAGATTATTGTTAGAACAAGAAATCTCATACTAATGTAAGATACTTATTTTTTGTGTAAACATTTTTTCCTGTGTGTAGAGACTTAAGAAATAAGTTCCGGAAGGCAAATTTTCCTCTAAAGTACAGTTTATTTTGTGAATGCCATTATTAAGATATCCCTGATAAAGGCTTGTTTCAAACCTGCCGGAAGAGTTGTATATATCAAGATGTATGAAAGCAGGTGATTGTAAATTAAGTTTAATATTTGCATTCCTGCGTAAGGGATTAGGAGATACGGTAAAAATGTCGTTCCGGGTGGGTAATAGTTGAGCTTCTTCGAGCCCTATATTAGTTACTTGTATAAGATTAACGCTTGTAGTGCCTAAATTATAAGGCGCCTGCGCTGCATTGGTAATGGATGCCGCACTAATCGTGCCGTATCCCAACTTAGTCCGCTCTTCGTTAATTATGTTCTGCCCCTGAGTATCACAGGCAACTGGATCGAAACTCATTATTATCTTCTTCGGATTGCAATTAGGCGAGCCTCCTGGCCCCCAGTTAACTACTCCGAATATGGCATCAATTATGAATATTTTCTGGATGTTGTTTGGAGTAAGAATGTCCCTTATCTGCTGGTTAAGAGCAGGGATACCGTGCCCGCAGTGACCGTCAGGGTCATGACTGATTGTATCGGTAGAGCCGAAGTTGTTTTTCATACATAAAGTAGTAGTGGCAAAACTGTGGTCTTTTAAAACCGCAGCATTTATAATATAGTCACACATCTGGCTTAGAATTTTACTTGGGTGCTGGGTGCTGCCGTAAACATTAAAAGAAACACTGCTGTCAGATCCTACTCCGGACTGATTTGTCCCGAAACATCTGACAGTGTTAGAATCTGTTCCCGTATATTTTGTATAACCGGCACTTGTTAATTCCCCATTGGTTCTATCCCAGATAATTACGTTGTTTTTAATGAAATTAGTTCCTCCGAGATTCATTTGTATAAGTCCGTTTACAATGCAATTCACAACTGTCGGATGAGTTGATAGTGCGCTGTTTATACAATTTACTTTTATGCCTATAACGCTGTTAGACGTTATTCCTGGGAAAATGGATTTCCATGCATCCCCAACCGTGGATTGACCCGTTAAAGCTTTTATTGAAGCATTCATCATAAGTTGAACGGTTGATTGATTAATAGTGCTTCCTGTATTTGCATCTGCACTATAACACTGAACTACATCACTTGCTTTAGGGGATTTATTATCTTTTGCTCCAAAAGAAAGTATTGGCTGAGTAGCTATTCCTGCGGCTCCTATTCCTGCTAATTTTAAGAATTCTCTTCTTGTAACTTTTTTCATTTTTCCTCCAAGTTTATGTAATTAATGTAGTATATTTTTAATATTCTAAATATAAAAAGTCAAGATAATTAGTAAATTACTCTATTCCAAATAGATTAAATTGATTACAATAATAGAGTAAATATATAAAGTTTTTTTATCGAAGAATAGTTATTTTTTGTGTATATAGGTTATCTTGCAAATGTAGGCTTAAAAAATAAGTTCCTGTGGGCAAGTTGACATTCAAATTTTTGAAATTATGAGTTCCTTGCGTAAGATACGCTTGATATAGATTTGTTTCAAACCTTCCGGAAGAGTTATATATGTCAAGATGTATAAAAGCGGGTGAGTGTAAGTTCAGTTTAATGTTTGCAATCCTGCGTAAAGGATTGGGAGATACAGTAAAAATATCGTTCTGGGCTGGTAATAGTTGAGCTTCTTCAATGCCGATATTGGTTACCTGAATAAGGTTGACGTTTGTAGTGCCAAGGTTGTAAGGCGATTTTGCGGCATTAGTAATGGAATCTGCACTAATTGTACCGTATCCCAACTTAGTCCGCTCTTCGTTAATTATGTTCTGCCCTTGGGTATCGCAGGCAACCGGGTCGAAACTCATTATTATTTTTTTGGGATTGCAGTTGGGTGATCCATCCGGTCCCCAGTTTATTCTTCCAAATATAGCGTCGATTATAAAGATTTTTTGGATATTGTGCGGAGTGATAACATCACGGATTTGTTGATTGAGCGAAGGAATTGCATTGTCACAATCGTGATTTAGAGGATCAACGGAGCCAAAATGGTTTTTCATACACAAAGTAGTAGTGGCACCGTTGTGGTCTTTCAGAACAGCAGCATTTATAAGGTAATCACACATCTGGCTTAGAATTTTGCTTGGATGTTCAGTATCACCTGAAACGTTAAACGAAATACTGTTATCGTAATCAATCCCAGATTCATCAGTTCCAAAACAGCGTGCAGTACCGGAATTTGTCCCTGTATATTTAGTATAGCCGGCACTTGTTAATTCCCAGTTGGTTCTATCCCAGATAATTACGTTGTTTTTAATGAAATTAGTTCCTCCGAGATTCATTTGTATAAGTCCGTTTACAATGCAATTCACAACTGTCGGATGAGTTGATAGTGCGCTGTTTATACAAT